>NZ_JBIBHU010000009.1:0-252405 GCF_042957205.1 Kitasatospora sp. NPDC008115
CGCCGGCTGCCCGCCCAAGTTCGCCCACCGGGTCGCGCGGCCGGGGCTCAACACACCGGGGGGCCGGGGGCCGGGGGCGGGGGGGGGGGGGGCCGGGGGGGGGGCCCCCCCCCGGCCCCGGCGCGGCGGTCCTCTCCGCCTCGGCTAAGGAAGCCGCCAGTCCACCGGCTGCGCCCCCTGCCGCGCCAGCAGCTCATTGGCCCGGCTGAACGGCCGCGAGCCGAAGAAGCCGCCGCTCGCCGAGTACGGGCTCGGGTGCGCCGACTCGATCGCCGGGATCTCGCCCAGCAGCGGCCGTAGATTGCGCGC
Source organism: Kitasatospora sp. NPDC008115 (assembly GCF_042957205.1). NCBI lineage: Bacteria > Bacillati > Actinomycetota > Actinomycetes > Kitasatosporales > Streptomycetaceae > Kitasatospora > Kitasatospora sp. NPDC008115. Next base: position 310 of record NZ_JBIBHU010000009.1, read on the forward strand.
GTCACGGCCCCAGAGGATCGCCACCAGCGGGCCGCCGCGCGCCGTCAGGGCGCGGATCGCCTGCTCGGTGACCTCCTCCCAGCCCTTGCCGCGGTGCGCGGCGGGCTTGCGCGGGGCGGTGGTCAGGGCGCGGTTGAGCAGCAGCACACCCTGCTGCGTCCACGGGGTTAGGTCACCGTTGGACGGCTGCGGGAGGCCGAGGTCGGAGCCGTACTCCTGGAAGATGTTGATCAGACTGGCCGGGATCGGCCGGACGTCGGCCGCCACCGAGAAGCTCAGTCCGACGGCGTGGCCGGGAGTCGGATACGGATCCTGGCCGACGATCAGCACCCGTACCTCGGCGAACGGCTGCTGGAAGGCGCGCAGCACGTTGGGGCCGGACGGCAGATAGGTGCGGCCGGCGGCGATTTCGGCGCGGAGGAAGTCGCCCATGGCGGCAACCCGCCCGGCGACCGGCTCCAGCGCGGTGGCCCACCCGGGCTCGACGATCTCGTTCAGTGGACGCGGTGCCATGGGCGTAACCCTATCGGCCTACACCGACAGTCCGTTCACCGAGATGATCACGCGAGACGGTCACCCGCCGCCCTCACTCCACCGGGCGCCCGCGCAGCACCACCAGCCGCGGATCGGCCAGCACCCGGACGTCGGCGCGCGGGTCGTGCGCGTACACCACGAAGTCCGCCGGCGCGCCCTCCTCCAGGCCGGGGCGCCCCAGCCAGGCGCGCGCCCCCCAGGTGGCCGCCGACAGCGCCTCGGCGGGGGTGAGCCCGGCCTTCACCAGCTCGGCGACCTCGTCCGCGACCAGCCCGTGGGCCAGCGAACCGCCCGCGTCCGTCCCGACGTAGACCGGGATGCCCGCGTCGTGCGCGGCACCGACCGTGTCGTAGCGGTGCTCGTGCAGCCGGCGCATGTGGGCGGCCCAGGCCGGGAACTTGCCCTCGCCGCCGGCCGCCAGCTGCGGGAAGGTGGCGATGTTGACCAGGGTCGGCACGATCGCGACCCCGCGCTCGGCGAAGACCGGGATCAGCTCCTCGGTCAGGCCGGTGGCGTGCTCGACGCAGTCGATCCCGGCGGCCAGCAGGTCCGGCAGCGACTCGGCGGCGAAGCAGTGCGCGGTGACCCTGGCGCCCTCCTCGTGCGCCGCCGCGATCGCCTCGGCGAGCGCGTCGCCCGGCCAGCAGGCGGTGAGGTCGCCGCGCTCGCGGTCGATCCAGTCGCCGACCAGCTTGACCCAGCCGTCACCGCGCCGGGCCTCGGCCCGCACATAGGCGGCGAGGTCGCCGGGCTCGATCTCGTGCGCGTAGTTGCGGATGTAGCGGCGGGTACGGGCGATGTGCCGGCCGGCCCGGATGATCCGGGGCAGGTCCTCGCGGTCGTCGATCCACCGGGTGTCGGCGGCGGACCCGGCGTCGCGGATCAGCAGGGTTCCGGCGTCACGGTCGGTGAGCGCCTGCTTCTCGCTGGTCGCCGCGTCGACGGCACCGTGCGCGTCCAGGCCGACGTGGCAGTGCGCGTCCACCAGGCCCGGCAGCACCCAGCCCTGGACCGTCCGGACATCCGCGGAGGAGGCACCGACCGCCGCCGGACGGGAGAAGGTCACCCGGCCGTCCACCACCCAGAGTTCGTCCCGGACGTCCTGCGGACCGACCAGCACCCGACCCCGGACGTGCAGCACCGCGCCATCGCTCATGGCCGCACTCTACCGACGGCGCCGTTCCGTGTGGGCGGCGAACATGGGGCAGACTCGTTCCCGCCGGCCCCTCGTCCCCTCCCCGAAAGGCCCCGCAACCGTGAGCCCCTTCCTCGATCTGCCCCCGCTGACCGCCGCCGACTTCGCGGCGATCGAGGACAAGGTCGCCGCCCTGCTGCACACCACCGCCGACGTCATCGTCACCCAGGGCGAGGCGCTGCTGCCGCTGGAGGCCGCGATCCGCGGGGCCGCGCACCCGGGCTCGACCGCGCTCAACATCGTCACCGGCCCCTACGGCCAGACCTTCGGCAACTGGCTGCGCGACTGCGGCGCGAAGGTCGTCGACCTCGCCGTGCCGTTCGACAGCGCGGTGAGCGCCGAACAGGTCGCCGAGGCGCTGGCGGCCGAGCCGGCCATCGACTTCGTCTCGCTGGTGCACGCCGAGGCCGCCACCGGCAACACCAACCCGGTCGCCGAGATCGCCGCCGTGGTGCGCGAGCACGGCGCGCTGCTGATGGTGGACGCGGTCGCCTCGGTGGCCGCCGAGCCGCTGCTGACCGACGCCTGGGGCGTCGACCTGTGCGTGATCGGCGGGCAGAAGGCGATGGGCGGGCCGGCCGGCGTCTCGGCCGTCTCGGTCTCCGAGCGGGCCTGGGAGCGGATCACCGCCAACCCGGCCGCCCCGCGCCGCTCCTACCTCTCGCTGCTGGACTGGAAGCAGCGCTGGACGGACGCCGGTCGCACCGTCCTGCCGCACGCGCCCGCCCAGTTGGAGATGCTCGCGCTCGGCGCCTGCCTGGACCGGATCTCGGCGGACGGCCTGCCCGCCGTCATCGCCCGCCACCGGGCGGCCGCGGCCGCCACCCGCGCGGGCGTCCGGGCGCTCGGCACGCTCGCCCCGTTCGTCCCGGCCGACGCGCACGCCGCGCCGGTCGCCACCACCCTGCGCACCCCGGCCGGCCTGGACGCCACCGCCCTCGCCGCCGAGCTGCGCCGCCTCGACCCGTCCCTCCCGGTCCAGGCCGGCGGCGGCGCCCTGGCCGCCGAGATGCTGCGGGTCAACCACTACGGCCCCGCCGCCACCCTCGACACCGTCCGCGCCACCCTCACCGCCCTCGCCACCGCGACCGGCACCGACGCCACCCCGGCCCTCACCGCCGCCGACCAGGCCTGGTCCGCGACCGTCTGACGGCCCCGGAAGGCCCCGCCCCGCCCCGCCCCGCCCGCCGCAGCGGGCGGGGCGGTTCGCCGCCCGGGCCCTCAGGCGGGCACCTCGGCGGGGCGGCGGAACTCACGGGCGCGCCCGGCCGGCACATCGGGGTCGGCGGTCGCGCCGTCGAGGACCTCCGTCAAGGAGGCCCACATGCTGCCGTCCGCCCAGGTGCACACCGACACCCCGCCGTCCTCGAACGCGGCCCGGCCGCACGTCAGCACGCCACCGCTCGTCCGGGAGGCGCGCACCTGGGGTACGTCGGCCGGGCGTGCGCCGGCCCGCGGTTGACCATGTTCGGGCATCGGCATCCGGGCAGTACGGGACCCGCTCGGCAAGTGGATTCCGGCCGTTCGGCCCGGCACTGTTCCCGAATCGTTCACTCCCCCGGCACCCGCGGCTCACCGTCCCCCGGCAGGCTCCAGCGCAACGGTTGAAGTTGGCTATACAACTCAGACCCCAGGGCCGCCGAGGAGAAGACCATGAGCACCACCGAGCTGTCGCCGTACTGGCTGCGCGACAACTGCCCCTGCGCCGAGTGCCGCGATCCGCGCAACAGGCAGAAGCTGTTCCAGATCACCGACCTGCCGCAGGACCTCGCGATCGCCGCGCGGGCCGAGCTGGACAGGCACCTGGAGGTGCTCTGGTCGGACGGGCACCGCTCCCGGTACCCGTTGGAGTGGCTGGCCCTGGAGGCAGACGGCGACGGGCGGACGGAGGCGGACAAGCGGCTCTGGGCCGCCGCGGATTTCGCGCACGGCATCCCTGAGGCGCCCTGGGAGGCCTACCTGGCCGATCCGGCCGAGCGGGCCGCCGTGCTGGCCGCCGTCAGCCGCTCCGGCTTCGCCGTGCTGCGCGGCGTGCCGGTGCGCGAGCGGCAGGTCCTGGCGGTCGCGGAGACCTTCGGCCACGTCCGGGTCACCAACTACGGCGAGCTGTTCGACGTCCGGGTCGAGCCGGACCCGAACAACCTGGCGTTCACCAGCGCCGCCATCGCCCCGCACACCGACAACCCGTACCGCGACCCGGTGCCGACGCTCCAGCTGCTGCACTGCCTGGAGAACTCGGCGACCGGCGGGGACTCCGGCCTGGTGGACGGCTTCCGGGCCGCCGCGCTGCTGCGCGAGGAGGCGCCGGAGCACTTCGCGGTGCTCACCCGCACCCCCGTGCCGTTCGTCTTCCGCGACCGCGCCACCGAACTGCGCGCCGACCGCCCGCTGATCGAGCTGGACCCGGCGGGCCGGATCCGCGAGGTGCGGTTCAACAACCGCTCGATCGCCACCCTGCGCGGCCCGGCGGCGGAGCTGGACGCCTTCTATGCCGCCTACCGCGCGTTCGCCGCGATCACCCTGCGCCCGGAGCTCCAGCTGGAGTTCCGGCTCGACCCGGGCGACTGCCTGATCTTCGACAACACCCGTCTGATGCACGCCCGCACCGCCTTCGCCCAGGACGGCCGGCGCCACCTCCAGGGCTGCTACGCGGACGTGGACTCGCTCGCCTCCACCCTGGCCGTGCTGCACCGCCGCTCGGCCGCGCTGGACGAGCTGGACGCCCTGTTCGCGGGCGAGGGTGCCGGGGAGTACCTGGGCGAGGCGGTCACCATGGCCGAGCACATGCTGCAGGCCGGCGCGCTCGCCGAGGCCGCCGGCGCGGCCCCGCACCTGGTCGCGGCGGCGCTGCTGCACGACGTCGGACACTTCCAAGGAGCCCTGCACGGGCGTGACTTGATGGAGGGTCAGGACAACCGGCACAGCGACACCGGGGCCGACTGGCTGGCCCGCTGGTTCGGCCCGGAGGTCACCGAGCCGGTCCGGCTGCACGTGGCGGCCAAGCGCTACCTGTGCGCGGTCGAGCCGGACTACCGGGCGAAGCTGTCCGAGGCCTCCGAGTACACCCTCCAGGTGCAGGGCGGCCCGATGTCCGAGCAGGACGCCGCCGCCTTCGCCGCCCACCCGGGCGCGGCTGACGCGGTGGCGGTGCGCCGCCTGGACGAGCAGGCCAAGGAGGCGGGGGCGGCGACCCCGGACTTCGCCCACTTCCGGCCGCTGCTGGCCTCGTTGATGCGCTGACCACCATTCGCCGGCGGGGCCGCCTCCGGGCCGCCCCGCCGGCGAACGTCAGTCCACTTCCCGCGCGTGCCGCGAAAGGGCCGAGGTGGCCAGCGAGTTGTGCACGCTGAACGCCACCGTGCCGGGCAGGTAACGGTCTTGGGACCACTCCACCGGCGTGCCGGTCGGGTCCGTCGTCCGCCGCCGCTCGCGCAGCAGCGGGCCGCCGCGCCGGCAGCCGAGCAGCCGGGCGTCGTCCCCGTTGGCGGCCACGATGTCGATCGTGTGGTCGGCGTCGGTGAACAGGATGCCGTGCTCGCGCAGGACTTCGGTGTGCGAGACGACGTCCGGCGGCAGCTCCGCGACGATCTCGCCGACCCGCGGCGGGTAGATGGTCCGCTCGACCATCACCGGCGTACCGGAGAGCGTGCGCAGCCGGACCATGACGTAGACCTCGTCGCCCGGTTCGAGCCGCAGCTGCTCGCGCTCGGCGGCGTCGGCCGGGCGGCGCACCATCGAGTCGAGTATGCCGCCGGGCTCCTCGCCCATCGAGTACGCCCAGCGGGTGAAGCTGAGCAGTTCGGAGAAGCTCTGCACCCGGGCCGTGCCGAGCACCACCCGGCGGGTGCCCCGGCGCGAGGTGACCAGGCCGTCCGAGCGCAGTACGGCGAGCGCCTGGCGGACGGTCCCGCGCGAGACGCCGTACTGCTCGGCGAGCGCGCCCTCGGCGGGCAGCCGTCCGGCCTCGCCGAACGCGCCGGTGGTGATCGCCTCGCGCAGATCGGCGGCGACCTTGCGATAGAGCGAACCGGCCCCCCGCTCGGCCCCGGAAGCGCCGGCCGGAGTCCCCTCCGGGCCGGTGCCCGAAGCCCCCTCCGAATCGGCGTCCGGGCGCCCCGACTTCAGTGCCACGTCAGTCAATGTCCCTCCTGGGCGGTGTCCCGCGCAGCCCGTAACGGCGCCGGACAGCCCGACCATATCCCGCTGCGCTCCCGAAGCATCGCACCCGCCGATTGCTCCGCCGGCGACCTGATTCGACCGTTCCCGCAGCCGCCCCCGGGACTGGGCCATCCGTTCACCTTCCCGTCACCGGGCTCCGGCGTACTTACCCACGTCAGCGAAGTTGGCTAGTCAACTCGGACGACGTCGACCGGCCGCTCACCCGGCCGTCCCGCCGCCCTTCGCGAGACGCAGGCCCGCGGAACCCCCGCGAACGCCCCCTCGCAGTACGCCCCCTTAACAGGAGACTTCCCCGTGACCGTGCACCGCGCCCGCGCCGCCGCCTTCGCGGCCGTACTGACCGCCGCCGCGCTCTCCCTCACCGCCTGCGGCTCCGCCGGGTCGAGCGCCAAGTCCGGCGACGCCGCCAAGGCCGGCGCCAAGGACGCCAAGGAGGCCACCTCCGCCGCCGACTTCGGCGGCATGGACGGCCTGGTCGCCGCCGCCAAGAAGGAGGGCAAGCTGCACGTCATCACGCTGCCCCGGGACTGGGCGAACTACGGCAAGATCATCGACTCGTTCAAGGCCAAGTACGGCATCGAGGTCGAGGAGGAGAACCCGGACGGCTCCAGCCAGGACGAGATCAACGCGATCAACTCCCGCAAGGGCCAGGACCGCGCCCCCGACGTGGTCGACCTGGGCAGCGCCTTCGCGCTCCAGGCGGTCAAGGACGGCATCCTCGCCCCCTACAAGGTGGCCACCTTCGACAAGGTGCCGGACACCATGAAGGACGCGACCGGCGCCCGCGTCAACGACTACGGCGGCTACATCTCGATCGGCTGCGACGCCAAGAAGATCGCCAACTGCCCGAAGACCTTCGCCGACCTGCTCAAGCCCGAGTACAAGGGCCAGGTCGCCCTCAACGGCAACCCGACCAAGTCCGGCTCGGCCTTCGGCGGCGTCTACGCGGCCGCGCTCGCCAACGGCGGCTCGCTGGACAACGTCCAGCCCGGCATCGACTTCTTCGGCAAGCTGAAGCAGTCCGGCAACTTCAACCCGGTCGAGTCCACCCCGGCCACCATCGAGAAGGGCGAGACCCCGATCTCGATCGACTGGTCCTACCTGAACGCCGGCTACACCGACGAGTTCAAGGACAAGGGCGTCGACTGGAAGGTCTCCATCCCCTCCGACGGCTCCTACGCCCAGTTCTACAACCAGGGCATCAACAAGTGGGCCCCGCACCCGGCGGCCGCCCGCCTGTGGCAGGAGTACCTGTTCAGCACCGAGGGCCAGAACCTCTTCCTCGGCGGCTACGCCACCCCGGCCACCTTCGAGGCGCTGAAGAAGGACGGCACCCTGGACACCGCCGCCGCCGCCAAGCTGCCGGCCGTCGAGAAGCCGTTCACCACCTTCCCGACCGTCGACCAGATCAACGCGGCCAAGAAGGTCGTCACCGAGAACTGGACCAAGGCCATCGCGGGCTGACACCCAAGCCGCGCACCGCACTTCGGGCTCAGAGAAGGCATCCATGACCACGGCTCCCACCCCGGTGCCGACCACCCCCGCCGCCACCCTCACCGGTGGCGGCGCGGGGGCGTCCGCCACCGCCACGACCACCCCCGCCACCACCGCCCCCACCCCCCGGCGACGGCCGCTCGCCCGCCTCGGCGGCGCCTCCTGGCTGGCCACCGTCCCGCTGCTGCTGTTCTTCCTGATCGGCTTCGGACTGCCCACCGTCGCCATCGTCATCGGCGCGTTCACCACCTCCAGCGACGCGGAGGGCGGCGCCGGGCAGTTCACCTTCGACAACCTGACGGCCTCCGTCCAGGGCGGCTACCTGACCGCGATGCTGAGCAGCCTCAAGCTCTCCGCGCTGACCGCGCTGCTCGCCACCCTGATCGGCCTGCCGCTCGCCCAGGCGGTCGTCACCTCCCGGCACACCTGGCTGCGCCAGGCGGTGCTCACCGCCTCCGGCGTGCTCGCCAACTTCGGCGGCCTGCCGCTCGCCTTCGCGTTCGTCGCCACCCTCGGCAACGCCGGCGAGATCACCAAGCTGCTGCACCTCACCGACCACGGCTGGTCGCTGTACTCGTTCACCGGCCTGACCGTCGTCTACCTGTACTTCCTCATCCCGCTGATGGTGCTCACCATCACCCCGGCCCTGGACGGCCTGCGCGTCCAGTGGCGCGAGGCGGCGCAGAACAACCGCGCCACCACCCTCCAGTACTGGCGCCACGTGGCCCTGCCGATCCTGCTGCCCTCCCTGCTCGGCGGCTTCGTGCTGCTCTTCGGCAGCGCCTTCGCCGCCTACGCCACCGCCGCCGCCATGGTCGGCGCGACGGTCCCGCTGGTCAGCCGCTCGATCGCGGACGCGCTCTCCGGCAACGTGCTGGTCGGCCAGGGCAACCTCGCCCTCGCCCTCAGCCTCAACATGATCATCGTGGCCGTCCTGGTGATGGCCGTGTACCTCCCCCTCCAGCGCCGGAGCGCCCGATGGCTCAGCTGACCACCCCCGCCCCCGCCAAGCGACGCCCCGTGCGCTGGTGGCGCGGCTCCGTCCTGCTGCTCGCCGGCGTCTACTTCGTCGTCCCGCTCGCGGCCTCCGCCTGGTTCTCGGTCGACGACCCCCGGGGCATCTCCTTCGAGGCCTACACCGGGCTGCTCTCCGCCCCCGGCTTCCTGGACAGCCTCTGGCTGACCCTCGGCCTCGCCGTGGTCACCGTCCTGGTGCTGCTGCTCCTGCTCGTCCCGGCGCTGATCGCCGTCCGGCTCGGCGCGCCGAAGCTGCGCCCGGTCATCGACGTGCTCTGCACCCTGCCGCTGGTCGTCCCGCCGGTCGCGCTGACCGCCGGCCTGATCGGCGTGCTCCGCTGGGGCCCGGACTACCTGATGGACACGCCGTTCTTCCAGACCTTCGTGTTCATCCAGGACCCGGACTTCCCGCTGGTGCTGGTCATCGCCTACGTGCTGATGGCGCTGCCGCTCGCCTACCGCGCCCTGGACGCCGGGCTGCGCTCGGTGGACGTGCGCACCCTGGTCGAGGCCGCCCGCAACTGCGGCGCGAGCTGGCCGCGCGCGGTGTTCACCGTCGTGCTGCCCAACCTGCGCGGCGCCCTGCTGAACGCCTCCTTCCTCACCCTGGCCCTGGTGCTCGGCGAGTTCACCGCCGCCTCGATCCTCGGCTTCCAGCCCTTCCCGGTCTGGATCTACTCGGTCGGCAACAGCCAGGCCCACATGTCGGTCGCGGTGTCCATCCTCAGCCTGCTGCTCACCTGGCTGCTGCTGCTCCTGCTGGCCACCGTCGGCCGCGAGCGCCGCACCAGGACCGCCACCTCCTGACCTCCCCCGCACTCCGGAGAACTCCCTTGACCTCCCTCGCCGTTGAGACCCCCGCCACCCGATCCGGCGGCGCCACCGTCGAATTCCGCTCGCTGCGCCGCACGTTCGGCGCCACCACCGCGCTCGACGGCCTCGACCTCACCGTCCGCCCCGGCGAACTGCTCGCCCTGCTCGGCCCGTCCGGCTGCGGCAAGACCACCGCGCTGCGCATCCTGGCCGGCTTCGAGCAGCACGACTCCGGCCAGGTGCTGGTCGACGGCCAGGACATCACCGCGATCCCCGCCCACAAGCGCGACGCGGGCATGGTGTTCCAGTCATACAGCCTCTTCCCGCACCTGACCGCCGCCGACAACGTCGCCTTCGGCCTGCGGATGCGCGGCACCGGCAAGGCCGAGCGCCTCAAGCGCGCCCAGGAGCTGCTGGAGCTCGTCGGCCTGCCGCAGCACGCCGGCCGCTACCCGCACCAGATGTCCGGCGGCCAGCAGCAGCGCATCGCGCTCGCCCGCGCGCTCGCCCTCCAGCCGCGGGTGCTGCTGCTCGACGAGCCGCTGTCCGCGCTGGACGCCAAGGTGCGGCTGTCGCTGCGCGAGGAGATCCGCCGCCTCCAGCAGGAGCTGGGGATCACCACCCTGTTCGTCACCCACGACCAGGAGGAGGCGCTGTCGATGGCCGACCGGGTCGCCGTCCTGCGCGCCGGCCGCCTGGAGCAGTGCGCCGCCCCCGCCGAGCTGTACGCCCGGCCGGCCACCGCCTTCGTCGCCGAGTTCGTCGGCACCATGAGCCGCATCCCCTGCGCGCGCTCCGGCGACGGCGTCGAGGTCCTCGGCCACCGCCACGCCGTGGACGGCACGCTGCCGGCCGACGGCGAACTGCAGGTGCTGGTCCGCCCGGAGAACGTCGAGCTGGCGCCGGACGAGCGGGGCGCGGCCCTCGTCGTCTCCGCGTCCTTCCTGGGCGCCGTCACCCGCCTCACCGTCCGCCTGGACGACGGCACCGAGGTCAAGGCCGACCTGCCCACCGAGGCCGCCGCCGCCCTGCCGATCGGCTCGCGCGCCGCGCTGACCCTTCCGGAGCGACCGGTCCTGGTCGACCGTCGTACGGTCTGAACCGTCCTGTTGAACCGCCTCGAAGGTACCGCCATGCCTCACACTCCCCCACCCGCCGCCGTCCTCTTCGACATGGACGGCACCCTCGTCGACACCGAGCAGCTCTGGTGGCAGGCCGCCGCCGAGCTCGCCGACGAGTTGCGCCACCCCCTCACCGAGGCCGACGCCCCCGAGGTCCTCGGCCAGGCCATCGAGCACACCGCCGCCCACCTCCACCGGGTCAGCGGCACGTCGTTGACGGAGGCCGAACTCGCCACCCGCCTCGGCGACTCCTTCGCCGGCAAGGTGGCGGCGGAAACCGTCCCCCGCCCCGGCGCCCTGGCCCTGCTCGCCTCGCTGCGCGACGCCGGGGTGCCCACCGCCCTGGTCTCCGCCTCCCCCCGCCGGGTCGTCGACCTCGTCCTCTCCACGCTCGGCCGCGACTGGTTCGCCGTCACCCTGGCCGCCGAGGACACCCCCCGCACCAAGCCCGCCCCGGACCCCTACCTCGCCGCCGCCGCCCGCCTCGGCCTCGACCCGGCCACCTGCGTGGCCGTCGAGGACACCCCCACCGGCGTCGCCTCCGCCACCGCCGCCGGCTGCGCCGTGCTCGCCGTCCCCTCGACGAGCACCGCGATCCCGGCCGGCTCCCGGGTCACCCTGCTGGACAGCCTGGAGCACGCGGACCTGCCCCTCCTCGGGAAGCTCACCGCCACCCCCGGGGTTTGACCCCCATGCCCTACATACTCCTCACCCTCGCGATCATCAGCGAGGTCTGCGCCACCAGTTGCCTCAAACTGACCGAGGGCTTCAGCAGACTCTGGCCGAGCGTGGGAGTGGCGATCGGCTACGCGCTCTCCTTCGTCCTGCTGGGCCGAGCCCTGAAGCACATCCCGGTCTCCGTCGCCTACGCCGTCTGGTCCGGCGCGGGAACGGCCGCCGTGGCAGGGATAGGCGCCGTGGCCTTCGGCGAATCGCTGGGCCGCCTCCAGTGGCTCGGCATAGCCCTGGTGATCATCGGCGTCGTCGTCCTCAACCTCAAGGGCGGCCATTGACGCTCCACGGGCCCGCGCCGCTCACGGCGGTGTCAGGCGCGGGGACCGAGGAAGAGGCCGCCGGTGGCGTCGATGGTCTGGCCGGTGATCCAGCGGGCGGCGTCGGAGGCGAGGAAGGCGACGACGTCGGCCACGTCCTCCGGGGCGCCCAGGCGGCCGAGGGCGGTGGAGCGGGTGATCGACTCGACCAGGCCCGGGGCTTCGAAGACGGGGGCGTTGGCCGGGGTGCGGGTGGCGCCCGGGGCTACGGCGTTGACGGTGATGGCGCGGGTGCCGAGGTCGTTGGCGAGGGTCAGGGTCATCGTCTCGATCGCGCCCTTGGTCATCGCGAAGGACGTCTGGGCGGGGTTGGCCATCCGGGTCGCCACGGAGGAGACGGTGATGATCCGGCCGCCGTCCCGGAGCAGGGGCAGCGCGCGCTGGACGGTGAAGTACGGCGCCCGCACGTTCACCGCGAAGAGGTGGTCGAACTCCGCCCGCGTCGTCACCCCGAGCGGGCCGGCCGGCGGGGCGGCGGCGTTGTTGACGAGGATGTCGAGCGGGCGGCCGGCCAGGGCCGCCTCCACCCCGGCGAAGAGCGTGTCGACGTCGTCGTCCGTGCCCAGCTCCGCCCGCACCGCGTACGCGCTGCCGCCCGCCCGCTCGATCGCCTCGACGGTCGATGCCGCGCCCGCCGCATCCGTGCCGTAGTGCACGATCACCGCCGCACCGTCGGCCGCCAGCCGGGTCGCGATCGCCTGACCGATGCCGCGCGATGCCCCGGTCACCAGAGCCGTCTTCATCCCCGCACCCCAAACCTGGTAGTGACTACCATTCAGGTAGGGTCTACCACATGCCTGAACAGCACTCAACACTCCGCGCCCGCCGCCGGGCCGAGACCCAGCGACTGATCCAGGCCCACGCCGTACGGCTGTTCACCGAGCGCGGCTACGACGCGACGGCGGTGACCGAGGTCGCGGAGGCGGCGGGGGTGTCGCCGATGACGGTCTACCGGCACTTCCCCACCAAGGAGGACCTGGTGCTGGCCGGTGCGGAGGCCCGATCGGTCGCCGAGCGGATCGCCGCGTCACCCGGAGACCAGCCTCTGGTCCGCCGGATCGGCCGGGCCCTCGTCGGTGCTGCCACGGAGTTGACGGAGACCGGCGACGGCCGGTTCCTGCTCGCCCGCCTCCGGCTGATGATCACCACACCGGCCCTGCGGGCCAAGCACCTCGACAACCAGTACGCCCTCCAGCAGGCGATCGTCACCGCCCTCGGGGACGGCGAGGACAGCGCCTTCCGCACCCGGGCGGCCACCGGCGCCTGCCTGGCGGCCCTGCACACGGCCCTGGTCCGCTGGGCCGAGGAGGACGGACGGACGCCGCTCCCCGGGCTGATCTCCGAGGCCTTCGCGGCCGCCTTCGGCGACCAGGCCCCCTGAGTCAGCCGCGCCGCTGGAGCCCGTAGGCCGCGGTGAGGGCGACGGCGCGGTCCTCGTCGCCGGTCAGGTCGGTGAGGGCGCGGGTGGCCGTGGGGCCCGGGATGTCCACGAGGGCCTGGGTCAGTCGGCGACGGGAAGGCGGTTCCACGGTGGCTGCGGCGAGGCGGTCGACGAGGGCGGCGGCGATCCGGTCCGCCGCCACCGGGTCGGCCGCCAGGGCGCCCAGCGCGTCGGCCGCGTCGACGTCGTTCGCGCCCCTGACGATCAGGTCGACGAGCGAGGGGACCACGTCGCCCGCTCCCCGCGCGCCGAGCGCCAGCGCCGCATGGCCCCGGACCACCGGGTCCGCGTGGTCGAGGGCGTCCCGCAGCAGCGCCGTCGCCGTCGCGCCCGGAAGCTCGGCGAGCGAGCGGACGGCCCGCTCCCGCACCCGGGCCGAGGACGCGTCGAGGCCCTTCGCCAGCAGCACCGACGCCTCCTCCCCGGCCTGCGCCAGCGCCCAACGGAGCGCTCCGGCGACGACCGGGTCCGACTCCCCCAGCACGGCCTCGACCAGCGCCTCCACCGGCACGGGGAGGTCCTCGCTCGCGGCCAGGGCGGCGCGCTGGCGTGTCCTGGGGCTCTTCGACCCCAGCGCCTGGAGGAGCGCGACGGTCTGGAGGACGTCCTCCCAGCCCGCCGGTTCGGCGGCGCCGATCCGGCGCAGCCGCGTCAGCAGCTCGGTCTGCGCCGCGATGCGCTCCCGGGTCTCGCGGATCAGGTCCTCGACGAGTTCCCCCGGCGCGAAGCCGGGATCGTCGAGCGCCCGCCCGACGTCGCGCAGCGACAGCCCCAGCGAGCGCAGGCTCTCGATGTGGAAGATCCGCCGGACGTCCTCCTCGGCGTACTCCCGGTAGCCGGCGCCGGTCCGCCCCGTCGGCCGCACCAGGCCGAGCGCCTCGTAGTGCCGGAGCATGCGGGCACTGACGCCGGACCGCCGCGCGACATCACCGATCAGCACCCGATCACTACCCTTCCCCGCCGAGGGCCACGACGCGCTTCGCCTCCTCGACCGCGAACTCGAAACCGGCCTCCGGGTCGTGCCACAGCCGTTCCGTGGCGAGCGCGTGCGCGCGCACCCGGGGGTCGGGAGCCGTCGTGGCGGCCTCCAGGGCCGCCGGCATCGCCTCCCCGAGCGCGATCAGCGCCCGGCTGAGGCTCAGCTGCGTCTCGCGTCCGCCGCGTCCGAACTGCCGCGCCAACCTTACGGCCAGCGCGGCCCGCTCGCCGTCGGGCGCGAGCGCGGCCGCGGTCCGCCAGGCGGCGCGGGCCACCTCGTCGTCGGCGTCGGCCAGCAGGTCCGGGGTGATCGCGGGCCACGCCCCCCGGTCCCCGATCTTGGACAGCGTGTGCAGCGCCTGGCTGCGCGCCTGGGCGCGGTCCGAGCGGAGTTCACCGACCAGCGCCGGGACCGTCGCCGACGGCGCGTGGCGGGTGAGCGCCCAGGTCAGCATCTCCCGCACGTAGAACTCGGGCTCGACGGCGCACCGCTCGACGAGCCCGCCGACGAACCCCGGGTCCGGCGTGCTGCCGACCGCCAGCGCGGCCTGGAGCCGGACCGACGTGTCGGCGTGCGCCAGCGCCCGGAACGCTCGCGTCGCGGCCGTGTCCTCCTGCGGCATGGTCATCGGGACCACCTCCTCGGCCGCAGTCAAGACCTTGTCATCGTGTCAAGGTCAAGCGGCGGCGTCGGCGGCCACCCGGAAGCCGATGTTGCCGGCGGAGCTGTCCGGGGTGTTGGAGCTGCGCGCCGCGACCCGGTAGCGGTTGCAGTAGGAGGCGTGGCACATGTGGGAGCCGCCGCGCATCACCCGCGCCGTGCCGTCCGGCGGGCCGAGCGGGTCGTGGCGCGGGGCGGTGCGGTGGAAGTCCGGGCTGAACCAGTCCGCGCACCACTCCCACACATTGCCGACGGTGTTGTACAGCCCGTGGCCGTTCGGCCGGAAGGCGGTCACCGGAGCCGTCCCCGGGTAGCCGTCCGCGGCGGTGTTCACGGTGGGGAAGACACCCTGCCAGGTGTTGCACAGGTACCGGCCGTTGGCCGTGAGTTCGTCGCCCCACGGGTAGCGCGCCTGCTCCAGGCCGCCCCGGGCGGCGTACTCCCACTCGGCCTCGGTGGGCAGCCGGGTGCCCGACCAGGCGCAGTACGCCTGCGCGTCGTGCCAGGAGACGTGGACGACGGGGTGGTTCTGGCGGGTGGTGACGGAGGAGCCCGGCCCCTCGGGCGCCCGCCAGCTCGCCCCGGCGACCGCCCGCCACCACGGCACGGCGGCCACCTGCGGGGAGACGGCGGCCAGCCGGTCCGCCAGGAAGCCCTCGAAGACGTAGGAGAAGCCGAAGACCTCGGCCTCGGTGCGGTGGCCGGTGGCCTTGACGAAGGTCGCGAAGGCGGCGTTGGTCACCGTGGTCGGAGCGATCCGGAACGGGCTCAGCTTGACGACGCGCACCGGCCCTTCGCCGTCCTCCGGGTAGCCCTGCCGGTCCTCGGTGCCCATCAGGAACCGGCCGCCGGGCAGGCCGGTGAGCTGCCGCGCCACCCGCGAGCCGGGGGCGGCGACCGGGACGGGGACGGGGACGGGGACGGCGGGCACAACGGATGCCACGGGCACGACGGTCCCGTCGGCATCACGGCCGGGGGTGCAACAGGGCTTGGTGCTGGACACGGGGTTCCTCATCGGTTCGGGGTCCTGGGTCCTGGGGGTGGCGGCCGGCCGCCACCCCCAGGACCTCTCGGGGAAGGGTCAGGCGGCCCGGTCGGCGGCCAGCTGCGCCGCCAGCGCCGGGATGCCGAGCGCCTGTTCCTGCTGCGGTGTGGCCTGGTGCAGCAGGTTGCCCAGCTGGTAGGGGTCGGCCGCCAGGTCGTAGTACTCGCGGAACTTCACCTCACCCGTGCCGGACACCGTGCCGTTGGCGTCGGTGTGCAGCGCGTAGTACTCGGTGTACTGCTTGTCGGTGGTCACGTACGAGGACCAGGTGGGCGGGCCGCCCGCCGCCGTGCCCTGCTTCCACCACTCCACCAGCAGGTGGTTCCGACTGGCGGCGGTGAGCAGCGACTGCCCGTCCTGCGGGGTGTCGGGCGTGATGCCGGCGGCGTCGAGGATGGTCGGGGCGACGTCGATGTTGGCGACGATGCGGTGGTCGGTGGTGCCCGCGCCGAGGCCGCCGGCGGGCCAGGACAGGTAGAACGGCACCTCGTGCGCCGGGGAGTAGGGCACGGACTTCTTGAGCCACCCGTGGTCGGCCCAGGTGTAGCCGTTGTCGCCGAGGTAGATGACGAGGGTGTTGTCGAGCTGGCCGAGCGCCACCAGCTTGTCGTGGATCGCCTGCACGGCGTCGTCGACGGAGAGCAGGGTGCGCAGCTGGCGAGTGCGCAGCGCCTGGGCGTCGGCGAGGGTGGAGGTGGCGTTCTGGATGTAGCCGGGCTTGTCGCTGCGGTCGGCCTCGGGCACCGAGGGCCGCCCGTTCCACGGCGGGACGACGGTGTCCGCGTACTTGGCGGCGGGTACGTTGGGCTCGTGCGAGGCGTACGGGGTGACGTAGGCGAACCAGGGGCGGGTGTCGGTGGCGGCCTTGTCGAGGAAGGCCAGGGTGCGGTTCTTGATGATGTTGGTGGTGTAGCCGGTGAGGGTCTGGACACCGCCGTTGATGTTCCAGTTGGCGTTGTTGTACGCGGGCTGGAGCAGCGCCCACTCCTCGAAGTGCGGCGGGTTGTCCGCCAGGGTCCAGGAGTTGAGGTACTTGCCGAACAGCCCGGTGCGGTAGCCGGCCTGCCGCAGGTAGCGCTGGACGGTGGTGTGCTGGTCGAGGCTGTGCGAGGCGCCGTTGTTGCGCACGCCGTGGTTGTGGGCGTAGCGGCCGGAGAAGACCGAGGACCGCGAGGGCGCGCAGAGCGGCGTGGTGACGTGGCCGTTGGTGAAGCGGACGCCGTGGCCGGCGATCCAGTCCACGATCTGCGGGGTGGCCCACTCGGTGTGCTTGGGCTGGTCGTCGGTGACGATCAGCAGGATGTTGGGCCGGGTCGCACCGGCCGCCGCACCGTCCGCGGCGGCCGCGGCCGCCGGGCTCGCGGACGCCAGGGTGAGTGCCGCCGGGGCGGCGGCACCGGCCGCCACCGCCGCGGCGCCGGCGAGGAAGCCGCGCCGGCCGACCCGGGGCGAACCTTTCGTTTCCGAATCGCCGAGCTCGCTCATGAATTCCCTCCATGCTTTTCGGTGATTCCGGGAGCGGCCTGCCCGGGAAATACCGCGGGCGGCGCCGAAATCATTCACGGGGAAGCGGTCCACCGGTCCGCACGACGTCCGCGCCCGCACCCCGGACAGCATTCACGGGCACGGCGACTCACCGGGGATCCGCGGAGAAGGAATCGGGACACCTCACCGACCTGCACGAATAGTGCGGGGGCGAGCCGTCCCGGGGAGGTCCGGCGTGCTGCGGCGAGCCCCCGTCCACCCGTCCGGGGGCCGCCGCCGGATCACGCCGGGGCGGCGGTACAGAGGGCGCTCGCGAGCCGTCCGAAATCGACGTGCCGGCGAGCAGCCAGGAACTCTCCAGCTGCCATGCGTGCGACTGTAGGAGTTCCCGGCGAACGCTGGCAATACCCGGGCGCTTTTGTTTCCGCGTCATGTCGGATATCCGGCCGCAGGTTTCCGCCCGCCGACAGGCGGATTGAAGCGGGCGCGCCTCAGGACACGCTGTCGTACAGCTCCTCGATCAGCCGGGTGACGGCCTCCGGTTCGCGCAGCGTCGGGTAGTGGTCGGTACCGGCGAGCCGGACCAGCCGGCAGCCGGGGATCCGGGCCGCCGTCTCCTCGTTGAAGCGCACGACCACCGGCCGGTCCAGCTCCCCCAGCGCCAGCACGGCGGGCGCGGTGATCGCGCCCAGCCGGTCGAAGGCGGGGGGCTCGGCTTGCAGGTGGCCGATGTTGGCGAACCAGGCCGGCAGCACGGCCCTGAGGTGCGCGGCGCCGACCGGGTCGGCCTCGGGGGTCCCGCCGCCGGCCAGCCCCCACTTGCTCAGCCCGAGCCGGACGATGCCCTCCATGTCCCCGGCCTCGGCCAGCCGGCCGACCTCCTGGTAGAGCTCGGCGCCGGTGAGGTCGTGGCCGCTCACGGCGGGGACGAGCAGGGCGAGGCCCGCCACCCGCTCCGGCGCGGTCAGGGCGAGGTCGATCGAGGTGGCCCCGCCGGTGCTGTTGCCCACCAGCACCGCCCGTTCCAGCCGGAAGTGGTCGAGGACCGCGATCAGGTCCCCGAGCTGGGAGTACGG
Organism: Kitasatospora sp. NPDC008115; assembly: GCF_042957205.1. NCBI lineage: Bacteria > Bacillati > Actinomycetota > Actinomycetes > Kitasatosporales > Streptomycetaceae > Kitasatospora > Kitasatospora sp. NPDC008115. The sequence continues at coordinate 18,401 of NZ_JBIBHU010000009.1, forward strand.
CACGGTGGGCGCGGGCGAGCGGCCGTAGCCGCGGCAGTCGTAGCGGATCACCCGGTGCCGCGCGACGAGCGCCGGCAGGACCGGGTCCCAGATCGTGGAGGCGCCGACGCTCGGGTGGAGCAGGACCAGCGGCAGCCCGTCGCCGCCCGAATCGTCCGCCCAGAGTTCGCCGTCGGCGACGGCCACCGTGGTGTCCATGCCTCCAGTCTGGCGGGCCGGGGGCGCGGCACAAGCCCGCGGGCCGCGCCGCTCCGGCCGCTCCCGCCGCTTCGACCCGTTCGGGCGAGCACGACGGCGGGGCGGGTCCCGATGACCCGCCCCGCCGTCGCCCCCGCCGTCGCCCCCCCGGCTCAGCCTCCCGGCTCAGCCCGCGAGCAGCCCCGGCAGCTCGGCGACGGACGCCAGCACGTGGGTCGCCCCGTCCGCCCGCAGGCGCTCCTCGCCGTGGGCGCCGGTGAGGACGCCGGCCACCACCGAGGCCCCGGCGCGCGAGCCGGTCAGCATGTCGTAGCCGGTGTCACCGGCCACCGCGACCTGGTGCACCGAGTCGGTCTGCGTGCGCAGCAGCGCGGTGAGCGCGAGGTCCGGGTACGGGCGGCCGCGGCCGGCCTCGGCGGGGCAGAGGGTGAGGTCGGCAATCGACTCCCAGCCGAGGGCGGTCAGGATGCGGTCCTGGGTGGACCGGGAGAAGCCGGTGGTGAGGACCACCTTCCGGCCCTGGCCGCGGAGTTCGGCGATGGCCTCGGCCGCACCGGGCAGCGCCTCGCAGTGGCCGGCGTCGACGAGGTCGTGGTAGGCGGCCTCGAAGGCGGTGTTGGCGCGCTGGGCCTTCTCCTCCTCGCCGAACAGGTGGCGGAAGACGGAGATCTTGGACTCGCCCATGGTGGCGCGGACGTGCTCCAGCATCCGGGCGTGCTCGGGGCTGCCGGCCTCGACGCCGAGCGAGCCGGCGGCGGCCTGGAAGGCGCGCTCGACCAGGCCGTCGTCGGCCACGGTGGTGCCGGCCATGTCCAGGACGACCAGACGGATGTCGTACGGCATGATGTTCGATTCCTTCGACGGGCTAGAGGGCTTGAGGACCCAAAGGGGCTTGAGGGCTTACAGGTTGGCGAGGTTCGCCGTGGTCTCGGCGATGGCCGGCGAGCAGGTCATGCCGCGGCCGCCGGGACCGGTGACCAGCCAGACGCCGTCGCGCACCCGCTCGCGGTGGACGACCCGGGTGGTGTCGACGCACTGCGCGTACACGCCGGCCCAGCGACGGCGGATCCGCGGCAGCGGGCGGCCGAGCAGGTCCTCGACCACGCCCACCAGGTGGTCGTACGGGTCCTCGACCACGTCGAAGCCGAAGGGCTGGTCGTACTCGTGGGTGTCGCCGATGGTGAGGCCGCCGTCCAGGCGCTGGACCATCAGCAGCTGCATCTTGTGCTCGGCGGCGACCGGCGACTGCGGCTGGACCTCGCGCAGGCGGTCCAGGGCGCCGCCGGCGAAGGCCGGGTAGTAGCGGAAGGAGTCGCCGTCGGCGACCGAGGTGGTCAGCGTCTCGCCCAGCGGGTCGGTCTGCATCATCTGCAGCCGGACCTTGCGGACCGGGAGCTCCGGCGCCAGCTCGCGGACCAGGCCGCCGAGCCAGGCGCCGGTGCACAGGACGACCAGGTCGCCGGTGTGGACGTCGCCGTGGTCGTCGCGGACGGCGTTCTCGCCGACGACGTCGCGGACCTCGCGGCCGGGCAGGAAGGTGTAGCGGCCGGTCGCGGTCAGTGCGGCGCGCAGTGCGGGCTGGGCGACGCGCGACTCGACGGCGGCGTCCCGCGAGCAGTGCAGGGCGCCGAGCAGCTTGCCGCGCAGGGCCGGGTTGAGCGCCCGGGTCTGCTCCGGGTCGAGCAGCCGGTAGCCGCGCAGCCCGGCGTCCGGCAGGGTCAGCGCCTGCTCGGCGACCGCGAGTTCGGCCTCGGTGCGGACCGCGGTGAGCGAGCCGTTGGCGCGGAAGCCGAGTCCGGGCACCTGGCCGCCGATCCTCTCCCACAGCTCGCGGGCCCGCACCGCGGTGTCCAGCTCCTCACCCTGGGCCCGGCCACTGACCCAGACCAGGCCGAAGTTGCGCACCGAGGCGCCCCGCGCCTCCGCCTCGCGCTCCAGGTGGACGACCTCGTGACCGCGCTCGACGGCCTGCCAGGCGTGCATGGTGCCCAGCACGCCCGCTCCTACGACGATGACTCTCATGCGGCCAGACTGGTGCCGCGAGGTGTCCGAGGGGAGTCCGAACGGCGGCCCACAGATGAACCGGCCGATAAGTTGTACAGACAACCTGACGGTAACCTCGGCGGCACCGCCGAGTCGGCACCCCGTGGCGGCGTCGGGTCAGCGCCGCACGGTCGCCCGCAGGTAGTGCCGCCGGCCGAACTTCGGCTCGTCCACCGCCGTCAGCTCCTCCACCTGGAACCGGTACAGCGCCGCCGCCCCGCCGCCGGTGAGGAACTGCCGCCGGACCTCGTCGTCCTGCGCGAAGGCGGGGTAGCGCCCCTGGTAGGCGGCCAGCGCGGCCTCCGCCTGGCGCCCCCACGCCTCGCCCGCGCTGCCGGTCAACTGCAGGCCGCGCAGGTGCTCGCCGAAGACCGGCGGCGGCAGGAACACCGTGGCCGCGGCCCTGGCCTCCTCGGCCAGGTGGTGGCTGTGCCGGGTGGCGCGCTCGCTGACGAAGTAGAGGACGAGGTCGTCGTCGTAGGCGAAGAAGGCGAGGTTGGCGTGCGGGCCGTACTCGTGGCCGGCGGTCGCGAGGGTGAGCACCATCGCCTCGGCCAGCAGTCCCTCGACGCCCTTGCCGAGTTCCTCGGCCGGCCAGTCCCCCTGGGTGATGTCGAGTCGGTACGGCATGGGCAGCACTTCCCTCCACTGGCACGACTGAGCCGGGCGGGTGCTCCCCTCGGGGGCGGCCGCGCCCGGCTCACATGCTCTCCCCGCCACCCCGGTCACACAAGGCCCGGGACGGCGTCCGGCCCGCCCGGTCCGGGGCCCCGCCCGCGCGGTCAGTTCCGCCGCGCGCCGACCGGCCGAGCCGCCCGCACCGCCACCGCATCCGGACCGGCGCCGAGCAGCGGCCGCAGCGGACCGCCCCTGGCCCGCTCCACCAGCGGCCCGGCCGCGCCCGCCGCCAGCGTGAGCGGGACGGCCACCAGGAGCCCGACCAGCGCGCCGGCCAGCACGTCGTGCGGGTAGTGCACCCCGACCCAGACCCGGGAGGCGCCCATCAGCAAGGCGGCCACCGCGGCGACCGCGCCGATCCGCCGGTCGGCGAACCAGAGCGCGGCGGCGGCCGCGACGGCGGCCACGGTGTGGTTGCTCGGGAAGGACCAGTCACCCGCGCCCGGACAGGCCTCCAGGGTCTCGCGCACCCGCAGTTGCGCGCACGGCCGGACCTCCTCCACCAGCCCCTTGAGCCCGGAGTTCACCGCGTAGGCGACGACCACCACCAGCGGCGAGGCCAGCACCCGGGCCATCACCGCCGGACCGGCGCCGCGCGCCCGCCACCAGGCGGCGAGCATCAGCAGCGCGAACAGGCCGAGGCCGAGCAGCGACCACACCTCGACCAGCCGGTTGAACCAGTCCGGCGCGGCGTCCGCCCAGCCGACCACCCGGCGGTAGAGGCCGCCGTCGATGCCGCTGCCGTCGAACGCGGCCAGTACGCGGGTCGCCGTCACCGGCGGTCACCGCTGCGACCGCCCTGACCGCCGTGACCGCCATGACGACGGGCCGACCGGGCGCGGAACACTTCAAGAACAATCGGGAGCATGGAGACAACTACTACCAGAACAGTGACGTGTACCGGATAAAGGTCGATATCGGGCACAGGTGATCCGACCGCGACCGGAGGCGAAGAGGGGGCGGTGCACTCCCCGTCGTCCGCCCACCGCGCCCACATGATCAGCATCCGGACACGCGCCCCCAGCGCGCACCCATGCGCCGGGCGCGCACCCCGAGGGCCCAGCGCACCAGGCGGCCGCCCGCCACCCCACCCGCCCTCCGCGCCGGGCCGGATCGCGGTCACCGATCGCCCGCCGCCCCCTCTTCCCCCGCCCCACCGGCCCGTTCGCCACCCCCCGGATCGCCGCCCCGGCCCCGGCCCTCACCACCGTGACCAGCCCCGACACCGCCCCCGAGCGCCGCCGCCCCGCCGAGGCCGCCCGACTCCCACCCTCCGCCCGAGGGACGATGCGCGCCGGAAATTCGTTGGCATGACCACATTCGTACCGTCTGGTATTCCGAGTTGGCAGACCCCATCCCCAGGAACCGGTAGCGCCCGTACTCTTTCGTCAGCGCGTCGACCCCGGCGCGCCCTCGAACGGCGGCGAGGAGCAAGACGAGTGCGGCAGCCCGGACGGCAGACCCGACGACCCGAACGTCGTACCCCGCAGAGCGCGGCCGAACTGGCCAAGGTCCACGAACGCGCCCTCGCCGAGGCCGCCGCCCGCAGCGCCAACCGGGACGCCTCCGCCCCCGGCGACCCGCCCTTCCTCCAGCCCCGCCCCGAGATCGGCGACTCCTGGGAGCGCCTGCGCCGGCTCGGCCTGGACCCCGACGCCGGCGCCACCACCGTCCACCTCGGCCCCGCCGAGATCGAGCACCGGCGGCGGGCCAGCGGCCTCGACCCGCTGCTGCCCATCCTCCGTGGCACCCTGGTCGGGCAGGCCGACCAGCCCCCGCTGCTCCTCGCGATCACCGACGCCGACGGCCACATCCTCTGGCAGGAGGGCGAGCGCGGCCTACGCCGCAGCGCCGAGCGGATCGGCTTCCTGAACGGCGCCCGCTGGGCGGAGGAACGGGTCGGCACCAACGGCATAGCCGCCGCCCTGCGCGCCCAGCGCCCGATGCACGTCCACTCCTCCGAGCACTACCTGCGCAGCCACCACTCCTGGACCTGCGTCGCCGCCCCGGTGCGCGACCCCGGCACCGGCCTGCTGGTCGGCGCGATCAACCTCAGCGGCCCGGCCCACTCGGTCCGCCCCTACCTGCTCCAGCTGACCGCCACCGCCGCCAAGCTCGCCGAGACCGAACTGCGCGCCCGCCGCCTCGAATCCCTGCACCACCTGCGCACCCTGGCCGCCCCGATGCTGGCGCGGATGAACGGCCCCGCCCTGGTCGTGGACGCGGCGGGCTGGACGGCGGCCGCGGCGGGGCTGCCGCCGCCGGCCCGGCTGCGGCTGCCCGCCGAGGGCTGGGGCTCGGCCGCCGTGCACTGGCTGCCCAGCCTGGGCGAGTGCGTGATCGAGCCGCTCGCCGACGGCTGGCTGGTCCGGCCAGTCCGGCCGCAGGACACCGTCCAGGCCGTCCCCGGCGGCCCCGACGACCTCGACCCGGCCGCCGCCGGCCCCGGCGGCCTGCTCGCCGAACAGGCCGAGGGGGCCAGGCTCCGGCTCGACCTGCGCCGCGTGGGCGGCCCCGAACTGTCGGTGCACGGCGCGGCCGGCAGCTGGTCGCACGCGCTCAGCCCGCGCCATGCCGAACTGCTGCTGCTGCTCGCCACCGAGCGCGCCGGCCTCAGCGCGGCGCGGCTGGCCGACGCGCTGTTCGGGGACCCGGCCCGGACGGTGACGGTGCGGGCCGAGCTGTCCCGGCTCCGCCGCCACCTGGGCGGCCTGCTGGCCCACCGGCCGTACCGCTTCGCCGACACGGTGCTGGTCACGGTGACCGGCCCGGAGGACCCGTACGACCTGCTGCCGTCCTCCTCGGCGCCCGCCGTGCGCAGGCTACGCGCGGGCCTGGCCGACGGGACCGTCCGACTGCCCGGCACCCCGCCGTTACCGGGCCCGCGCCCGCCGTCCGACGGGGCCGTGCCGCCCCACCCCCGCCCCGCTCGCGTCCCGCTGCCGCCCCGGTAGCGTCCGGGCCACCGCCCCCGGCCCCGGCCGTCCCGGTCTCAGCGGCCGCCGCCGAGCAGCTCGGACAGCTCGGCGTCGGTCGGCCCGTGGGAGCGCTCGGACTCCTCGGAGACGAGCGTGTACGTGCGGTCCAGCCAGTCCTGGACCTTCGGCTTGGACGCCTCCAGCAGCGCGCTGCCGTGCGGCGACTCGAGCGCCAGGTGCAACGTCGAGCCGTGGCACGGGCAGTACGCCGGCCACAGCTTGACGTCGCCCTGGCCGCTCAACGAGCGGAGGCCGTCGCGCAGCAGTTCGCGCGAGAACACCCAGTCGGCCTCGTCCGGCCGCCCCAGGTGGAACGTCAGCAGCACCTCGTACGGGCGCTCGGCGTCGAACCGGAACCGCGTACGGACCTCTCCGACCACCTCCTCGCCCAGCGAGATCCGCAGCGTCAGCACCTCCTCCACCGCCGCCGGAGCGGCGGTGGAGCCTGCCTCATCGCCGCCCGTGGGGGTAGCGGCGAGGGGGGCACTGGAGGGTGCTGGCAGCGGGTCGGGCGGCATGACGGTCTCTCCGGGACGGCGTGGGATGTCCCTCAGGGTGCTCCACCGCGCGAGGGTCGGGCAAGGGTTGCAAGGAGGTTGCAATAATCCCCGCAGCAGCCGAGCGTCCCTTACCCGCCTTGTCAGACGGACCGTCAACTTCCGCTGGTCAAAGGGTTGTCCACGGATTGGATCAATTGCGTCCGAGCACTGGCCACCGCCCGGGGGCCCGCTGCTACGCTCGTTCCCCTGCCGGCGCGCGCCCGCGCGCGTCCGGTCGGACTCCGCACGCGCGCCCCCGCACCGTACCGGCCGGCCCGTGCCCGAACGACCCCCGGACGACGTTTCCGGCCGGACCGGACCCGCCGGTACCGCGCCGGAGCGGATCGGACCGGATCCGACGGGCCGGGCCTGACACGCCGTCCGCACCAGGGCTCCGACGGCCGTCCGCCCGGTCCGGCGGCACCGGCATCGCCGTCGGCACGTGGGAGAATGCGACGACCGCAACGGCGACTTCAGGGGAGGGAGGGGTCCAGGTGACTCTGTCCGACGGTACGGGACAGGACGCGACGTACGCGCACGACCGGCACCGCACGCGCCACGGCAGGCACGGGCGCCCCGGCCCGTTCGGCGGCCGCCTGCGGCTGCCCACCCTGCGGTTCTCCGGCGCCGCGATGGCGATGTCCACCGTCGTGGGCATCAGCATCGCCACCACCTTCCTGCTCAACGAGCAGCAGGGCGTCGGCCGCCGGGCCGGGGTCGCCCGGGTCGGCTCCAGCGGGCCGCCGCCCAGCCCCGACACCTCCCCCGACGCCTCCGGCACCTCCGGCGCCGGCACCTCCTCGGGCACCGGGACCATGGCCGGCCCCGACACGGCGGCGGGCCGCCACCCGTCCGGCCCGGCCGCGCCCGGGGCTTCCGGCTCCGCGCCCGGCACCCGCGCCCCGGACGCCGTGCCGAGCCAGCGCACCGCCGGCTCGTCCGCGCCCCGCACCGGCGGCTCCCCGTCGACCGCGCCGCTCGCCGAGGGCCCGTCGACCCGGCACGGCGTCACCGACGAGCCCGCCGCGGAGCAGCCCGGCACCCTGGCCGACGGCCGGCCGGACCACCCGCGGCCCGGTGAGCCCGGTACGGCCGGTGAGCCCGGCGAGGAGCAACTCGCGGCCGACGAGCCCGGCACGCAGGGCGCCCGCCGGCCCGCCGGGGACCCCTCGGCGCCCGAGTCGTCGCCGTCCCCGTCCGCGTCGCCCTCCCCCTCCAAGCCCGCGCCCGCCCCCTCGCCGTCCGCGCCCAAGCCGTTCGTCCCCGCCCCGGGCGCACCCGGCGCGCCCGGCCCGTCGCCGCGCGAGTGGACCGGCGGGACCCTCGGCACCACCGACGGCGTCCCCCAGGGCACCGACCCGGCCGTCACCGCCGACAGGAGCGACGAGGCCGACGCGACCGACGAGACCGACGACCAGGCGCTCGCCGGCACGGCCGTGGTCCAGTCGCTCGGCCGCGACGGCACCCGGCACGTCCTCGCGCTGACCGTCACCGAACCGCTCACCGCGCTCCAGACCGAGGTCCGCCTCGCCCCGGGCGCGGCGCTCCACGGCACCGGCGCCGCCTGGACGGACCTCGCCGGCACGGTGGTCAGCAGCCACCAGGAGCGCGGTGCGGCGGTCTACCGCTTCACCACCCCGCCCGGCACGGACGTCCGCCCCGGCCGCTACACCTTCACCGTGCGCGGCACCCGCTCCACCGGCCACACCGCCCGCCCGACCAGCGGCGCCGCGCCCCGGGCCGACGGCCACCGGACCCCGGGGTCCTGGAGCGCCAGTGCCTTCGGCATCGGGCACCCGCGTGCCGTCGCCGCCCTCGGCACGTTCACCGCACCGGCACCGCGCGCCACGGCCGCCCCGGCGCGCTGAGCCCGGGGGCCGGCCGGCCCCCGGAACCGCCGAACCCGGCAATCCGACAGGTCAGCGCCCCGTTCGGGCTCATCCGGCCGGGCTCGTTCGTTACTGTGGTCGCCAGCCGGCACAGCCGCCCCAACAGCCGGGGACGGCGCCGCACCACCGCATCCCAGGAGGAGTTCGTGTCCACGGTCCTGACCCAAGGCGGCAACGCCCCGCTGACCGCCGCGCGGGTGACCGTCGAGGTCACCGCACCCAAGGCGCTGGACGTCTCGGGTCTGCTGCTGACCGACGCCGGAAAGGTCCGCTCGGACGACGACTTCGTCTTCTACAACGCTCCGAACGGACCCGGCGTCACCCACCGCCCGGCCGCCGCCGGGACGCCGGACGCGATCATCGTCGACACCGCCGCCGTCCCGGCCGGCATCACCAAGATCGTGGTGACCGCCAGCCCCGACGAGGCCGGCGCCACCTTCGCGGGCATCGAGCCGACCGCGACCGTCCGGGACGCCGCCACCGGCGAGGTGCTGGTCACCTTCACCGCGCCGGCGCTCAGCCAGGAGACCGCGCTGATCGTGGTCGAGGTCTACCAGCGCAACGGCGCCTGGAAGGTCCGCGCGGTCGGCCAGGGCTACGCGAACGGCCTGGCCGGCATCGCCACCGACTTCGGCGTCACCGTCGACGAGCAGCCCGCGGCCGCCCCGGCGCCCGCCGCCGCGCCCGTCGCACCCCCGGCCCCGCCCACCCCGGTCACCCCGCCGCCGGCGCCCGCCGCCCCGGTCGACCCCCGGGTCGCGATGGCCTCCGCCCCGCCGATGCCGCAGGCCGCGCCCCCCATGCCCCCGGCCCCCCCGGCCCCGCCCGCCGCCGCCGCTCCGTCCTTCACCAAGGTCACCCTGGACAAGGGCCGGGTCAGCCTCACCAAGGGCGGCTCGGTCTCGCTGGAGAAGAACGGCAAGCCGTTCCTGTCCGCCGTCCGGATGGGCCTCGGCTGGGAGCCCGCCGGCCGCGGCCGCAACATCGACCTCGACGCCTCCTGCCTCGCCTTCGACGCCAAGCGCGAGAAGCTGGACACCGCCTGGTTCATGAAGCTGGGCATCTTCAACGGCGCGATCACCCACTCCGGCGACAACCTCACCGGCGAGGGCGGCGGCGACGACGAGTCGATCACCGTCCACCTGGACGGCCTGCCGGCCGAGGTCTGCGGCCTGGTGTTCGTCGTGAACTCCTTCTCCGGCCAGAAGTTCACCGACGTCAAGAACGCCTACTGCCGCTTGGTCGACGCCGCCACCAACCAGGAACTGGTCCGCTTCGACCTCACCCACTCCGAGGCGCACACCGGTGTGGTGATGTGCAAGCTGATCCGCCAGTTCTCGGGCGAGTGGGTGATGACCGCGATCGGCGAGTACGTCGACGCCAAGACGGCCCGCGCCATGGTCAAGCCCGCCGCCGCGATGCTCTGACCCTTCGGCGCCCCCGACGCACCGTCGTCGGGGGCGCCGTCGTCCCCTCACTCCTCGATCGCCCCGCCGACCCGCCGCAGGTGCCGCCGGAAGCTGTACGCGGGGTCGGCGGCGCGGCGCTCCAGGTACTCGTCGAACGCGGTCTGCCGGCGCAGCGTGTCGCCCGAGCGGATCCGCTCCGCCTGCGCGCGCTCGGTGCGGGCGATGCCGGCGGCGGCCTCCAGCACCTCGTCCAGCCGGGCCGCGGGTACGAACAGCACCCCGTCGGCGTCCGCGAACACCACGTCCTCGACGCCCACCAGGTGCGGCCCGAACCGGGCACTGGCCAGCGCCTCCGGCTCCCGCCCGTCCAGCCGCAGCGGCCCGAGCGGCAGGCTGCCGTAGCTGAACACCGGCAGCCCGATCTCCACCAGTTCCGCGGTGTCCCGGTGCAGCCCCCACACCACCACCCCGGCGGCCCCGGCGGCCCGCGCCTCCAGCACCGCGAGGTCCCCGACGCACGCCTCGTCGGTCCGCCCGCCGTTGTCGATCACCACCACGTCCCCGGGCCCGGCGTTGCCGTACGCCTCCAGGAACACGTCCACGCTCCCGTAGTGCCGCACCGGCAGCACCCGCCCGGCCACCCGGCTCCCCGCCACCACCCCCCGCACCCCCACCGGCGCCGCCCGCACCCCCACCCCCACCCGCACACACCCGTCCGCCACCAACGCCGTCGACAACTCCGCGAACCGCTCCACACCCATGCCAACTCCCTTCTCCGAACCCCCGGTTCACCAGCACGAAGAGCCTACGCCGCTCCCCTTGCACCATCCGGTGAACCACAAGCAGCACGACGGCCCGCGTCCTCCGGGGAGGGCGCGGGCCGTCGGGTGCGGGTACGCGTGTCAGCCGCGGGTGGCCATGGCGCGCAGGAAGAAGGTGAGGTTGGCCGGGCGCTCGGCGAGGCGGCGCATGAAGTAGCCGTACCACTCCTGGCCGTACGGGAGGTACACCCGCATGGTGTTGCCCTCGCCGGCGAGGCGCAGCTGCTCCTCGGGGCGGATGCCGTACAGCATCTGGTACTCGAAGGAGTCGCGCTTGCGGCCGTTCCACTGGGCCAGCTGGCCGGCGATCTTGATCATGTTGGGGTCGTGCGAGGCGATCATCGGGTAGCCCTCGCCGGCCATCAGGATCTTGAGCGCGCGGACGTACGCGAGGTCGACCTCGTGCTTGCCCTGGAAGGCGACCGACTCGGGCTCCTTGTAGGCGCCCTTGCACAGGCGCACGCGCGAGCCGGCGCCGGAGAACTCGCGGCAGTCGTCCTCGGTGCGGCGCAGGTAGGCCTGGAGGACGACGCCCAGCCAGGGGAAGTCCTCGCGCAGCTCGCGGGCGATGGCGAGGGTGGAGTCGGTGGTGGTGTGGTCCTCCATGTCGAGGGTCACCGTGGTGCCGGCGTCGGCGGCGGCCGCACAGATCCGGCGGGCGTTCTCCAGGGCGATCTTCTCGCCGTCCACCGGGAGGAACTGGCCGACGGCCGAGAGCTTGACCGAGACCTCGGCGCCGGCGGCCAGGCCGGTCTCCTTGAGCGCCTTGAGCAGGTGCTCGTAGGCCTCGGCGGTGCCGGCGGCCTGGGCGGCGTCGCGGGTGTCCTCGCCGAGGTGGTCCAGGGTGACCTTGCGACCGGTGGCGACCAGGTCGTCGCAGGCGGTGACGGCGTCGTCGAGGACCTCGCCGGCGACGAACCGGTCGACTATCGCGTGGGTCGGCGGGAACTTCTCGACGACGGTGCGGACCTGCGAGGACCGGGAGGCCGCGAGGAGGGCGGAACGGAGCATCGTGACTCCTGGAGCTGGTGCTTCTAAGGGTGGCAGAAGGTGACGGGCGGCGGACCGAGGGGGGTGGTCGGCCGCCGCCCGTGGGACGCGCCCGGCTGCGGGACCGGGGCGTCAGGGGACCGCGGAGGGGTCCCGGAGGGGCACTCAGCCCATGTGCGGGTAGCGGTAGTCCGTCGGCGGGACGAAGGTCTCCTTGACCGAGCGGGTCGAGGTCCACCGCGCCAGGTTCTGCTTGGCACCGGCCTTGTCGTTGGTGCCGGAGGCCCGGCCGCCGCCGAACGGCTGCTGGCCGACGACCGCGCCGGTCGGCTTGTCGTTGATGTAGAAGTTGCCGGCCGCGTTGCGGAGCTTGAGCATCGCGTGCTGGACGGCCTCCCGGTCCTGGGAGATGATCGCGCCGGTCAGGCCGTAGGCGGACACCGACTCCATCTGGGTCAGCATCTCCTCGTACGCGTCGTCCTCGTAGACGTGCACGGCCAGGATCGGGCCGAAGTACTCGTCGCGGAAGTACTCGCTCGCCGGGTCCTCGCAGACCAGGACGGTCGGACGGACGAAGTAGCCGACCGAGTCGTCGTAGGTGCCGCCGGCCAGGACCTCGACCCCGGGGTCGGCCTGGGCGCGGTCGATCGCGGCCTTGTTCTTGGCGAACGAGCGGTCGTCGATGACGGCCGACATGAAGTTCGACAGGTCGGTGACGTCGCCCATGGTGAGGCCCTCGACCTCGTCGCGGAACTCGTCCTTCAGCTCGGCCCAGATCGAGGCCGGGACGTAGGCACGCGACAGGGCGGAGCACTTCTGGCCCTGGAACTCGAAGGCACCGCGGGTCATGGCGGTCTTCAGCACGGCCTTGTCGGCGGACGGGTGGGCGACCAGGAAGTCCTTGCCGCCGGTCTCGCCGACGATCCGCGGGTAGGTGCGGTAGCCGGAGATGTTGTTGCCGACCTCGCGCCACAGGTGCTGGAAGGTGGCGGTGGAGCCGGTGAAGTGGATGCCGGCCAGCGCCGGGTGCTTCAGCGCGACGGCGGAGACGTCCAGACCGTCGCCGGTCACCATGTTGATGACGCCCTTGGGCAGGCCGGCCTCCTCCAGCAGCTGCATCAGCAGGTGCGCCGAGAACTGCTGGGTCGGCGAGGGCTTCCACAGCACCACGTTGCCCATCAGCGCCGGGGCGGTCGGCAGGTTGCCGGCGATGGCGGTGAAGTTGAACGGGGTGATCGCGTAGACGAAGCCCTCCAGCGGGCGGTGGTCGCTGCGGTTCCACACGCCGTCCGAGGAGACCGGCTGCTCGGCCATGATCTGGCGGGCGAAGTGCACGTTGAAGCGCAGGAAGTCGACCAGCTCGCAGGGGGTGTCGATCTCGGCCTGCTGCGCGGTCTTGGACTGGCCGAGCATGGTGGCGGCGGCCAGGGTCTCGCGCCAGGGGCCGGCCAGCAGGTCGGCGGCGCGCAGGAAGATCGCGGCGCGCGAGTCGAAGGAGAGCGCCTGCCAGGCCGGGGCGGCGGCCAGGGCAGTGTCGATGGCCTCCTGCGCGTCCGCCTGGGTGGCGTTGCGCAGGGTGCCGAGCCGCGCCGCGTGGTTGTGCGGCTGGACGACGTGGAACTCGGTGCCGCCGCCCATCCGGCGCTCACCGTTGATCGTCATGGTCAGCTGGACCGGCTCCTGGCCGCCCAGCTCCTTCAGCTTGGCCTCCAGACGGGCCCGTTCCGGGCTGCCCGGGGCGTAGCTGTGGACCGGCTCGTTCACCGGCGCGGGGACCTGGGTCACAGCGTCCATGAGCGCACGCTCTCCTTCGTTTCTTGCGGGGGGATGCCGTCGCGGGTCGCACGCCGGCCACATGACGAACGCTATTCCTGCACCAGGGCCCGCTTGATTGGCCGGACGGCTAAAATCATCCGGACGGCGTTGTCCGCCCGGATGAAGGATCGGGGTGCGAGCGCCCCCGCCGCCCCGAGGAGGCCCGTATGACCACTCCCGGCCTCCCGCTGCGGCAACTGCTGATGTCCCTGGGCGAGCCGCTCGTCGAGCTCCAGGCCGCCCCGAGCGGTCTCGACGTCCCGGTCCGCGACGTCGCCATCCTCGACCCCGAGGACCCGCCGACCGCCGCCCCCGGCGAACTCGTGCTCGCCATCGGCGCCCGCGGCCGGGCCGCACTGCCCGCGCTGCGCGCCGCCGGCCGGGCCGGGGCCGCCGCGGTGGCCGTCAAGCTGGACGCCCCCGGGCAGGCCGACGCACTGCGCGAGGCGGCCACCGAGGCGGGCGTGGCCCTGCTCTCGGTGCGCCGGGAGACCCGCTGGGAGCACCTCGACTCGCTCGCCCGGGCGATCATCGCCGGCCCGGACGCCCCGGACACGCCCGGCACCGCCGAGCACAACGCCGGCGACCTGTTCTCGCTCGCCCAGACCGTCGCCGTGCTCACCAACGGCATCGTCTCGATCGAGGACACCTCCAGCCGGGTGCTCGCCTACTCCCGCTCCTCCGACTCCGACGAGGTCGACGACCTGCGCCGGCTCTCCATCCTCGGCTGGCAGGGCCCCGAGCCGTACCTGTCCAAGCTGCGCGAGTGGGGCGTCTTCCAGCACCTGCGCGGCTCGGACACCGCCATCGCGGTCGACCCGCACCCGGAGCTCGGGCTGCGCCGCCGGCTGGCGATCGGCATCCGGGCGGGCGCACAGCCGCTCGGCACCATCTGGGTGCAGGAGGGCGCCCAGCCGCTCGCGCCGCTGGCCGAGCAGGCGCTGGTCGGCGCGGCCCGGGTCGCCGCGGCGCAGCTGGTGCGCCGGCGCCGGGAGCTGTCCGCGGACGTCCGGCTGACCCAGACCCTGCTCACCGGCCTGCTGGAGGGCTCCACCGGCCCGCAGTCGCTCGCCACCCACCTCGGGCTCGACCTGCGCCGCCCGGCCACCGTGCTGGCGTACAGCGCGGGCACCACCGAGCAGCTCACCCGGGCCGAGGTGACCGGCCTGATCTCGGTGCACACCGCGGCCCGGCACCGCGCCGCGCTGCTCGCGCCGATCGAGTCCCGGGTCTACGTGCTGCTGCCCGAGCTTCCCGCGAACCTGCCGATGGCCACCGTGCGCGGCTGGGCCCAGGAGGTGGTCGAGGCCGCCCGCGACCACCTGGGCGTCCCGCTGCGCGCGGCGATCGGCGCCACGGTGGACGGCCTCGCCCGGGTGCCCGACTCGCGCGCCCAGGCGGACCGGATCCTGGACGCGATGGGCCGCGGAGGGGTGGACCTGGAGGTCGCGGCGCTGATCGACGTCCAGGCGGAGGTGCTGGTCAGCGAGATGCTGGCGCTCCTCCAGGAGCGCGGCGGCCTGCGCGACCCGCGGCTCACCGCGCTCAGCGAGTACGACCGGCGGCACGGCACCCGGCTCGCCGAGTCGGTGCTGGCCTGGCTGGACGCGCTCGGCGAGGTCCGGGTCGCGGCGGACGCCCTGCACATCCACCCGAACACCCTGCGCTACCGGGTCCGCCGGGCCGAGCAGCTGACCGGCATCGACCTCGCCCAGCCGCAGCAGCGGCTGCTCGCCATGCTCCAGCTGCGGCTGCCCGCCGAGCCGTGAGCACGCGACAGGGGCCCGCTCCGAGGAACGGGCCCCTGTCACTCGGCCGAGGTCACCCGACCGCGCTCAGCTCACTGGCCGTAGCCCTGGCCGCGCTTGTGCTCGTTCAGGCGGTGCCACGGGCCGGTGATGGCCAGCTGGATGCCCGGGGTCTGGATGTTGGCGAACAGGGTCTTGCCGTCGTCCGAGAAGGTGACGCCGGTGAACTCGCTGAACTCCGGCTTCTCGGCGGTGCCGATGTTCAGGTCGTTGCGGGCGATGGCGTAGGTCAGGCCGTCCTCGGTGGCGCCGAACAGGTGCGAGACACCATCGCCGTCCTCGGCGATCACGATGCCGCCGTAGGGCGAGACGGTGATGTTGTCCGGGCCGTCGAAGTTGTCGTGGTCGCCCCAGACGTCGGTGTTGACGCCCAGCAGGACCTTCAGGGTGATGGTGCGGCGGGCCGGGTTGTAGAACCAGACCTGGCCGTCGTGCTGCGCCGGGCTCTCCGAGCGGGCGAAGCTGGAGACGAAGTAGAAGCCGCCATCACCCCACCACATGCCCTCCAGCTTGCGGGCGCGGGTGACCTCGCCGTCCTTGAACTGCTTGCGGATGGAGACGGTCTTGGCGTCGCGGTCCTGGACCTTGACCCAGTCCACGCCGTAGGTGGTGCCGACCTTGGTCGCGCGGGCCAGGTCGTCGATGAACTTGCCCTGGGCGTCGAAGACCTTGAAGGCCTCCAGCACACCGGCGTCGGCGGCCAGCTTGCGCAGCTTGTAGCGGCCGTGCTTGAAGCCGGCCGGCGGGGTCCAGCGGAACAGCAGGCCGTTGGGGTTGGAGGCGTCCTCGGTCTCGTAGACGTGGCCGCGCTTCGGGTCGACGACGACGGCCTCGTGGGCGAAGCGGCCGAACGCCTTCACCGGCTGCGGGTCGCGGTTGTAGTCGTCGTCGAACGGGTCGACCTCGAAGACGTAGCCGTGGTCCTTGGTGAAGCCGTTCTTGCCGGCCTTGTCCTCGGTCTCCTCGCCGGACAGCCAGGTGCCCCACGGGGTGACGCCGCCCGCGCAGTTGGTGGCGGTGCCGGAGATGCCGACCCACTGCTCGACCTTGCCGTTGGCCTTGGCGTGCACGATGGTGCAGCCGCCGGCCGCGCCCGGGTCGTAGACGTGGCCCTCGGTCAGCGGGACCGGGTTCGGCCAGTTGGCGCGGGCGCCGCCCAGCTCGTGGTTGACGACCAGCAGGTTGCCGCCGCGCTCGTCCTCGAACGCCGAGGTGCCGTCGTGGTTGCTCGGGGTGAACTCGCCGGTGCGCAGCTTGCTGACGCCGGCCCGGTTCAGGACCTTGTACTTGAAGCCCTTGGGCAGCGCGAGCAGGCCCTCCGGGTCGGCGACCAGCGGGCCGTAGCCGACGGCGACGCGCTCGGCCTCGGCGGCCTCGGCGACCGGCACCTCGCCACCGGCCGGGGCGGCGATCGCGCCCGGCGCGCTGGCCAGGGCCTCGGCGCTGCCGGCGATCAGAACGCCGGCCCCGACGAGGGTGGAACGGTTGACGAAGTCCCGGCGGGACAGCGACATGGGTCACTCCTGAGGGGTGGGCCGGCGACCGGGGTGCTCCCCGGTGCGTGGCCGTGCGAGGTGTCGAAGTGGTCGTCGACGCCCAGCAGACTCGACTCGCCCGGTGAACGCCCGGTGAAGCGGACACCTCGTCGGGGTGGTCATTTGCCGACCTTATGCGAATCCACGACCCATCGTTTCCGTGGTCACCACAGGTCACACCGTGTGTCGGCCGGCCGTCACCCGCCGTTCGGCCTCCGACGGACCGTCGGCTCGGCCCCGGGCACCGGCTCGGCTCGGCTCGGCTCACGGACCGTCGGATCGGCCCCGGGCCGACCGCTCAGCCCCCGGACCGCGCCGACCGCCACTGCTCCCAGGCCGCCAGCCACAGCTGCTCGCCCATCCGGTCCTCCCCGCGCTCCCCGCGCCGCAGCCGCCGCCAGGCGCGCTGCGCCGGCACGCTGGCCACCTCGCTGGCGAACACCGTGTACCGGATCGACTCCTCCACCGCGGCCTCGCCCTCCGGCGTGCCCACCACCCAGTGCGTCAGCTGGGAGAGCCGGCCGAGCTGCTCGACCATCGCGGCCACCGCCTCGACCGCCTCCGCCCGAGTCTCCGAGGCGAGCCGCATCTGCTGGCGCACCGCTGCCTCCCGGCGCAGCTCGCCCGCCTCCGCGCGCGCCCCCCGGGGCGGCCGGGGCGGACGCCCGGAGCGCAGCCGCGCCTCCAGGGCGGCGGCCTCCACGATGCCGTGCGTGATCACCGCCCGGTGCGCCTCCAGCCCGGTGACCGGGGAGAGCTCGCGCTGCTCCACCGGCAGGTGCCGGCCGCGCCGGACGGCCAGCTCGCGCAGCAGCGCGGTGCGCCCGCCCAGGCAGCTCTCGTGGTCCCGGATCCGGGCCAGCTCGACGCCGCCGGGCGGCACGCCGCGCCCGCAGACCGTGACGGTCAGCCCGTCCACCCGGAACCGGCCCGCCCAGACCGGCTCGGCGCCGTCGACCGGGGCGCAGCCGGGCAGCGCCGCGCCGGACCACAGGCCGCGCCGGTCCTCGTGCACCTCGACGGCGTGCGACTCGCCGTCGACGGTTATCCACTCGCGCAGCGCCCGGACCCGGCCGGGGGTGTCGCCCTCGTCGACGCCGAGCTGCTCGTAGACGCGGTCGCGCTCGTCCTCGACGACGTCCTCCAGCTCGGGCAGCGGCTCGTACCGGTCGGCGCCGGGCCGGTGGGTGCGCACGGTGACGTACGGGCCGTCCGGCGAGGTCCAGTCGCCGAAGCCGACCTCGATCCAGCCGGGCGCGTCCCACGGCACGGCGTCCGGGAGTCCGGCGTCCGGCAGCCCGGCGACCACCGCGGCGCCGCCGTCCGTCCCGTAGGCGACCAGCGCGCCGCCGCCCAGGCCGCGCGCGGGGGCGACGCCGTACACCGGGAAGTCGGCCGCGACGAGGGTGCGGCGGGCGAGGTCCTCCTGGACGGCGAGGAACTCCTCCAGGCCGCCGGCCGGGCGCTCGCCCGCCGGTTCGCCCACGGATTCACCCGCCGGCCCGTCCGCGGATCCGCCCGCCGACGCGTCCGCGGATTCGCCCGCCGGTTCGCCCGGGTGGTGGTCCGGGCCGCCGCCCGGGCGCTCCCCCGGACGTTTCCCGGGGGGTTCCTCCCGGCGGTCGCAAGGATCGACCGTCCCCGCACCATCCCCGAACCGGCCGTCCCGGCCGCCTCCGCTCGCCCGCGTCATCCCGCGCCGCACCCCCTTGCCCTCGCCGTCCGCACAGTGCCGTCGGCACCCGGGCAACGATACGTGGCCCGACCTGCCGGGTCATCAGGCCCGTTGGCGGCCGGGCGGATCGGCCGTCCCTCCGGACGGACCCGTCCGGAGCGCCGCTGTCGGTCCCGCTCCCTAGGCTGGCGGACATGACCGCGACCACGCCCTTCCCCGCCCGGCTCAGCATCGTCACCCTCGGGGTGACCGACCTCGACCGCAGCGCCCGCTTCTACGAGGCGCTCGGCTGGCGCCGCTCCTCCGCGTCCAGCCCCTCGATCGTCTGGTTCCGCACCGCCGACTCGGTGCTCGGCCTCTTCCCGCACGACGAGCTGGCCGCCGACGCGGGCGTGCCGTCCGCCGGCGAACCGGCGTTCCGCGGCGTCACCCTCGCCGTGAACCTGGAGTCCACGGCGGCGGTGGACACCGCCCTGGAGACGGCGGTGTCCGCCGGCGCCATCGTGGTCAAGGCACCGGCGGCGACGCACTGGGGCGGCTACTCCGGGTACTTCGAGGACCCGGACGGCCACCTCTGGGAGCTGGCCCACAACCCGTTCTTCGCCTTCACCGAGGACGGCTCTCTCGACCTGCCGAACTGATCGGCGGGCCGGGCGCTCAGCCCTTGGAGCGGGCCTTGAACGCCGCCTTGCGGGCCTCCTTGGCCACCGCCCGGTCCGGATGCAGCTCGCCGACCGCCTCCAGCACGTCCGCCGTGTAGGGGTGCTCGACCCGCCACAGCTCGCCGAAGTAGCCCACCGGGTCGTCCGTCACCGGCAGCTCGGCGACCAGGTCGCGCAGCTCGTCCGGATCGCCGCCGGTGTCCAGCAACTGGGCCGCGAAGGCGTCCACCACCGTCCACAGCGCCATCGCCCGGTCCGGCACGGGCACGTCCGCCACGCCGAGCGACACCAGCCAGGCCCGCGCCCCGCCGCCCAGCTCCGGGTCGTCCAGCACCTCCCGGACGGCCGGCTCGGCGGGCGCGCCGAGCAGGGTCAGCGCCGAGTGGCAGAGCAGCCGCCGCATCGGGGCGTACGCGTCGGTGCCGCGCGCCGCCGCGAGCAGCTCGCGCGCCGCCTCCACCGGCTCCCGTCCGGCGACCCAGACCTTCAGCTCCTCCTCGGGCAGCACATTGGCGGCCTCGCTGACCCCGCGCAGCAGCCCGGCGGCGTCGCCCCGGGCCAGGTCACCGACCAGCGGAGCGTCGTAGCCGTCCTCCAGCAGCCACTGCCGGATCCCGTACTGGCCCAGCGGCGTGAGCCGGACCAGCCCGAACCGGGCGGACTCCGCCTCGTCCAGCTCGGCCTGCTCGGCCCTCTCCGGCTCCTCCCCCTCTTCCTCCTCGTCGAAGAGCTCCGGGTCGATCGGCCGGTACTCCAGCAGGCCCAGCTCGGCCAGGTCGGCGAGCATCGGGTCCAGGGCGACCATCACATCGGTGATGTCGCCGAGCAGCTCGTCGCTCGGCTCCTCGCCCTCCGGGACCACCAGCAGCGCGGCCAGCACGCCCAGCGGCACCGTCTCGTTGCCGGGCTCGGCGAAGGCGGTGGTCTCGTAGAGCACCTGGAGCGCCTCGTCGAGCAGTTCGGCGGCCTCGTCACGGGCGTCCTCGACCTCGTTCAGGCCGTCCTCGTCCGCCTCCGCCGGGTCCTCGGTGGGCTCCAGCTCCTGGGAGTCCGCCTCCGCCGCCAGCTCCCGGACGATCCCGGCGGCCGTCAGCCACAGCTCCAGGACGGTGTCGGTGTCCCCCTCCTCGGCCGGCTCCAGGTCCGGCCCGGGGACGGCGACGTGCTCGCCGGACGCCGTGGTGCCCAGCTCGACCAGGTCCAGGTCACAGGCCAGCGACCAGGCGCGCATCGCCTCGACCACCGCCTCCTCCGGCGCGTCCCCCTCCTCGGGGGCCAGGCCCAGCAGCCGGGCGGCCGGGGCCCGGTCCGGGCCGGTGAGGTCGCCGAACTCGTCCACCGCGCGGTGCGGGGCCGTCCAGCGGGCCAGCTTCAGCGCCCAAGCGAGCATCGGGACGGCCTTCGCCTGCTCGGCCAGCTCCGGCTCGGACGGCAGGGTGACCGGCGGTACCAGCACGGCCGCGTCGTCCAGGTCTTCGTCGTCCAGCCCGTGCGCGGCGAACGCCCCGTACAGATCCTGCAGCTCCAGGTCGGCGGGCAGCACCGCGCCCTCGCCCGACGCGGGGGTGTCGGCGTTCCTACGACGTCGTGCGGCCATCGTTGCGCGTTCTCCCTACGCCGAGCGGTCAGCCGGCCGGGCCGCGGAGATCACCTCCGCGTCACCGGTCCACCACCTCAGCGTATAGGCCGGGCACCCCCGACGCCCGGCCTCGAGGGGCGCGCGCCGCAACCGTGCGCCCACCCCTTATCCTTCGAAGTCGGTACCGCGCACAACCCCGCGCGCGCCGACGGGCAACGTAGCCCCCCTCTCAGCTCACCTGCCCCACCAGGGAGCCCGCACCGAGGCCACCACCACAGCGCCGCCAGGACGGGCGCGCCGGCACACCCCGCCGGTCCGGGTGGTGCCCGGCCACAGGAGACCCCTGCCATGGCGGACCTCTCCCCCGCCGGCTCCGGCCTGCGCACCGCGCAGTTCGACGGACGCCGACTGTCGGAGGCCCTGCTTCCCCTGGAGCTCGCGCCGCGCGCCCAGCTCCAGCTCTCCGCGATCAGCCGCTGGAACGCGCTGCGCGGAGTACGCGTCGGCCTCGTCGCCGCCGCCCTGCTGCTCATGCTGATCGGGGCCAACCTGGCCACGCCGATCTACTCGCTCCTCCAGCAGCAGCTGCACCTCACCGCGTTCGACACCACCGTCCTGTTCGCGATCTACGTGTTCGCGCTGGTCCCGGTGCTCGCCGTGGTCGGCCACTGGTCCGACCACCTCGGCCGGCGCGCCCTGATCCTGCCCGCCGTCGCGCTGTCCGCCGTCGGCGACGTCGTGTTCGCGACCTCCGGCAGCTTCTGGCAGCTCGCCGCCGGCCGCGCCGTCCAGGGCGTCGCCGTCGGCCTGACCACCGCCGCCGCCGGAGCCGCCCTCGGCGACCTGCTGCCCGACCGCCCCTCCCTGGCCGCCAAGATCACCCTGGCCTGCTCGGCCGGCGGCGTCGCGCTCGGCCCGGTGATCGGCGCCCTGCTGGCCGACGGCTCCGACCCGCTGCTGTCGCCCTTCCT
Source organism: Kitasatospora sp. NPDC008115 (assembly GCF_042957205.1). Taxonomy (NCBI): domain Bacteria; kingdom Bacillati; phylum Actinomycetota; class Actinomycetes; order Kitasatosporales; family Streptomycetaceae; genus Kitasatospora; species Kitasatospora sp. NPDC008115. The sequence continues at coordinate 39,991 of NZ_JBIBHU010000009.1, forward strand.
GCTGCACGCCGTCGCCCTGCTCGCGCTCTGCGTGCCGCTCGCCCTGGTCCACCCCCGGATGCCCGGCCGCAACCGCCCGCCGGCCTCCCCGCCCCGCATCACCACCCCGGCCCACCTGCGCCCCCAGCGACCCCGGCTGCCGCGCACCGGCCGCCGCGAGTTCCTGCTCGCCGCCTCGGCCGGGTTCATCTCCTACGCGGTCTTCGGCGTCTACCTCAGCCTGGCCCCGGCCTTCGCCGCCAAGCTGCTGCACACCGACTCCAAGCTGACCGGCGCGGTGGTCGCGGCCCTCCTGCTCGGCTCCTCGGCCGTCGCCCAGCTGCTCGTCCCACCGACCGCCGACCGCCTGGTCATCGCCCTCGGCATGGCCGGCCTGGCCACCGGCCTCGCCCTGGTCGTCACCGCCCAGTACACCGGTACCCCCGCCCTCCTCTTCATCGGCAGCGTCCTCGGCGGCGCCTGCCAGGGCATCGCCTTCCGCTCCCTGTTCACCACCGCCGTGGCCGCGATGAACCCTGAACGGAGGGGCTCCGAACTCTCCTCCCTCTGGATCATCGTCTACCTCGGTTCCTCCCTCCCCATCGTCGCCGTGGGCGCCTTCGTCCAGACCCACGGCCTCCTCCCCGCCACCAGCGGCTTCACCCTCCTCGCCGCCCTCCTCTGCACCGCCCTGGCCCTGGCCGTCGCCCGCAAGCCCAAGCACTGACGCCCACCCCACAATGCCGCTGCCCGGGACAGCCATCGTCCCGGGCAGCGGCGTTTCCGCGCCCCTCATCCATGCTCCGCCCGCCCGGTGAACACCCGTGCATGATCAGCTTCGTTGAGCAGTTCCACCGCCGTTCCCCACCATCCACCCCCCACCCGCCTCCCGGCGGGTGCCCGCCCCGGGCCAGCGCTGCGCGGCGCCCGGCCAGGAGCACCGGACAGGCGTCCGTTGCCCAGAGCCGTGATGGCCGTCCCCGGCCAGATACAGATGGTGGTTTGGCGGACGGCCGTCACCAAAGACGACGCCTTCACAAGCGGCAGATCAAGATCCCGCCGAGGCATGTGATCTTGAACGACCCATTGCTCGCGATCGCACCCGCAGCGACCTCGGCTGCGCGACTGACCGTCTCGCGGAAGGGGACGCCGCATTCGTCGGCCCATGCTCCGTAGGAGGCGAGGTGGGCAATGATCGGCGCGGGGTCGGTGAGCTCGATGGTTCCGGGCAGCTCCCGGACCCGAATGTCCTCGAACACCGTCCGGAGATAACCGGGGGCCTTCTCCAAGGAGAAGCGGGAGCTGAGGGAGACCCGCGCCGGCCCCTCGGCGATCCCGAGGACGTCGCCCGCGGCCCGGGACCAAAGCTGGTCCAACTCCCGCTTGTCGGTGTCGCTGTTGGTCGAGGCGATGATCACGCCGCCAGGGCAGAGGACGCGGGCCAGTTCCTTGATCGTGGCCTCGATGTCGCTGACGTGGTACAGCATGTGCAGGGCCAGTACGGCGTCGACGCTGTTGTCGGCGAAGGGCAGGGCCTGCGCGTCGGCCACCAGGACCGGCTTCTCGACGTCGGCGAGGATGCCCGCCGAGATGTCCATCCCGACGACCTGAAGCTCCGGGCGGTCTCTATGCAGGCGACTGACGAACTTGCCGTTGCCGCAGCCGACGTCGAGGACGATCCCGCTTGTACCGGCCAGCTCTTCGACGACGATCCCGGGCAGGTCGTACTGCGGCTGCTGCCACCGGTAGATCGACTGGCGGGCGGCCAGATGGCGTCCGTCGGCATAGGCATGGTTCGCGAGGATCGCCTTGTCGGCGACCGCAGCGTCCTGCTGTTCGGTGTTGCTCGTCACTGGGGCGGCTCCGGAGAGTTCGTGAGTGCGGGTCGAGAGCAGGCTTCTCTGACATTCTCACGGAGACTCAGGACCACCGGGGAGCCTGCGTAGGCGGGCTCGGCGAGACGAGTGCTCAGGGCCCGGAGGCGGGTGGAGATGCTCGCTGTTCGCCGGTCCGGCGCGGCGTTCAGCACCACCGAGAGTTTCTCCCGTACAGCGTCGAGGTCATCGTGGGCGAGATGGGCGTTGGCAAGGTCGAGGCGGGCGGCCAGCAGGTCGCCGGAGGACTGTTCTTGCTGTGGAGCGGATTCGTACAGGGCGATGGCCCTGGAGGACGCCTCGATGGCGCGGTTCACGTGACGATGGCCGCCCAGGGCAAGAAGAGCGGTGCCGGCGTAGGTCCACTGCTTGGCCTCGGGAAACGTGAACACGCCGGGGAAATCCATGGCGGCCACAGTGCCCCGCTCCGCCTCGGCCGCCTCCACGGCTCGTAGCGCGCTCGCGCTGTCGCCGAGCGCAGCGGTGGCCCGCGCTTCGAGGCTGAGCAGGCGGGCTGCGATCGTCCCGCCGTCCGCGTACGGTAGTCCGGCTCTGGCCAGCTCGGCGGCCTGGCGGTGGTCCTGCTGCCAGTAGGCGATCAGGGACTGGACGGATCGGATCCAGGCCCGGAGACCGTTGTGACCGGCTGACTCCGCGCAGCGCCAGGCCGTTCGCGAATGCGTAGACGCGGCTTTGTACTGGCCGAGGTCAAGGGCGACATGGGTGGCCAGGCCGCAGAGGCGGCCGGCCTGAAGGTAGAGATGGCTCGTCTGGAAAGGGTGTTGGCGGCCTCGGAGTAAATCGAACACTCCTCGCCGGAGAGTCCCGATGTCGTGGAAGAGCTCGGACACCGGCTTGCTCACGTAGTCCCCGGCCAGCCTCGCAATGTCCGCGTCGATCTGTTCAAACAGCGTGTCGTCCACGTTGGACGCGCTTGCGAAGCGAAGGAAGAGTGCGGACTCTGCCGAGTCGACTGTCACGGCCGCTACGAGATCGTTGTCGTGGTCCACGGGCCGGGCAGACACAGGAGACGAGGCAACGCCGACGCTGCTGGGCGGTGAAACTGCCTCGGCGGCTGCAGGGGGTGCTGCCAGCAAGTCGGCCAACTGGCCGACCGAGAGTCCCAGGACTCGGGCGAGCTTCGGCCGCATCCAGGGCTGCGGTGCTCCCCTGCCGCTCTCCCACCGCCCCACGGTCGTACGGTCCACATCGAGGGCTTCGGCCAAGGATTCCTGGGTATGGCCGACAGCCTCCCTGCGCTGGATCAGCCGGGACCTCCTGGATGCCATCCCGCGTCCTCCAGAGGTACGTCAGTTCGTCCGCAGCCGTAACAGGCCAGGTCATGCCCGGGTTTGCAGCACGGATGCCACCTTGCCACCTCAATTCTGCTCTGGTTCACCCGTGATGGAGGCGGTTCTGTAGATACCTGCCGGGTGAATCCCGGCGCGAATCGGCCCGCTGCCGACCTCGTCCCGGTGAAAGGTCCGCGCTCATGTCCGTCGCCCCCCGCCAAGCCATCACCCCCGACCCGTTCGGCCTTCGCGTGCTGCCCGGTGCCGAGGCCGTGCCGGACGCCCGGCGGCGGGTGATACGGGCCGTGCGTGGTTGGGGCCTGCCGCTCGCGGAGGACGCGCTCCGCGATGTCGAGTTGCTGTCCAGCGAGCTGATCACCAACGCCGTGTCCCACACCCACGCCCCGTGTGTCGTCTGCGTGTCCTGGGACGGTGACCGGCTGCGCGTTGAGGTGACGGACGTCGGGCACGAACTGCCGGCTGCCGGCGGGATCGATCTCGACGCCACCGACGGGCGAGGGCTGTTCCTGGTGGCAGCGCTCGCGACGGACTGGGGCGCCGAGCCGGACCCCGCCGGCAAGCGAATCTGGTTCGAGGTCGGCACCACCGCCGCCGTTTCGGGGGACGAGCGACTCACCGCGCTGGTGAGGGCCGCGACCCCAAGGGCACGGGACGTCGTCCCGACCAGTGCCTGACAAGACTTCCTCCCGCCCCGACCCGGGCTCGGAGGATGCAGGTGGCCGCGCTGGTCAACAGCCACGCGGCACAAGCGCCTGAGGTTCCTCGCTGGCGGCATGCCCCGGCAACGGATCCATCGCTGCACCCACGACGGGGCTGGGCAGTCGGCCCGTCCCACGAAACCGAAGGAGTGCTTCATGCCCGAGAACCTGACGACCAGCACCGAGCTGGAGGGCGACGGTCTGCTGGTCGCCCGCACCAAGGTCGCCGCCGCCCGCTCGCGCGGCGAGCAGCCGTCGGACGGCGGCTCCACCGGCCGTACCGACACCAACGACTGACGGCTGCATCACCATGACCACCGAGCGCTTCTCGGTGGTTGAGCGTCTGGGCGGGGACGACTTCCTCGCCCAGACGCTCGGCCGCAGCTTCAAGGTCGCATGCGGTGAAGCCGCGTCACTCGCCGGACTGATGAGCTGGGATGACCTCAACGCCATCCTCACCCACCACCGGTTCGAACCCCCACGCCTCCGCCTCGCGGCCAACGGCGAGCAGGTGCCCGCGCACACCTACTCCCGGCCGATCACCACCCGGCGGAGCACCGTCTGGCACCAGCTCCAGCCCTCCGAGTTGCACAAGCGACTCGACGAGGGTGCCACGCTGGTCCTGGACGCCGTCGACGAACTCCACCCCGGCATCGGCACTCTGGCCGGCCAGCTGGAGCGCTGGCTGCGAACCGGCGTCCAGGTCAACCTGTACGCCTCCTGGACCGGCATCGAGGGCTTCGGCGTCCACTGGGACGATCACGACGTGGTCGTCGTCCAACTCGACGGCGCGAAGCGCTGGCGCATCTACGGCCCCACCCGCACGGTGCCGATGCACCGCGACGTCGAGACGCCCGAGCCGCCGCCCGAGGAGCCAGTCGCCGATCTGGTCCTCACTGCCGGCGATGTGCTCTACCTGCCTCGGGGCTGGTGGCACGCCGTCGCCGCCTCCGAGGGTGAGCACTCGCTGCATGTCACGTGCGGGCTGCAGAGCACAACGGGCGCCGATCTGATCACCTGGCTGTCGGAGATGTTGCGCGTCCACGAAGCCGTGCGGGCGGACATTCCACGCCTCGGGACCGCTGAGGAGCAGCGCGCCTTCCTCGACACGATCGGCAAGCTCATCGCGACCGAATTGGAGAGCGATGACCTGATCGCCCGCTTCTCCTCCGCCCGCGACGCCACCGAGCGAGCCCGGATCGCACCGTCGTTGCCCCACATCACGGCGGCCCCAGCGAATGCCGATCTGCAGGTATGCCTGGTCACCACGCGGCCCGCGCTCGCGGCCATGCCCGATGGCACCGTCCGGTTTACCGCCGGAGGTGAGGAGTGGGCGTTTGCCGCCAAGGCCGAGCCGATGCTCGCGCTCCTCGCCGACGGGGAACCTCACCGGCTGGCCGATCTCGCTCAGGCCGCAGGCATCACTCTCGGCCAGGCGGCTGGTGTCGTGACAGAGCTGGTCGACGGTCAGGCCGCCGCGATCGGAGGCCCACGATGACCGCCCAGTTGGGCCTCGGCACCTACCGCTGCCTCGATGTGGCAGAGGCCGCGCTGATGGCCGCCTCCCGAGGTGCCGACTGGGTGGACACCGCGCCCAACTACGCAGGCGGCCAGGCGGAGACGGCTCTCGCCGTGACTCTGGCTGCCTACCCGGATCTGTGCGTCTCCACGAAGGTGGGCTTCGTCCCGGCCAGCGCGATGCACATCGGTGTGCGAGCCGGTGCCCTGTCCGCAGCGGATGCCGAACGCGGACACTGCCTCACCCCGGGCTACATCTCCTGGCAGCTCGCGCGGAGCAGGCTCACACTCGGCCGGGTACCCGACCTGGTGTTCGTGCACAACCCCGAGCATGCCTGCCCGGACGCCGAGATCACCGGCAGGCTCTACAACGCCTTCCTGACTCTGGAGGAGGCGTGCAGCCAACAGATCATCAGCGCCTACGGAGTGGCGACCTGGCGAGGATTCAGTAACGGCCTGTTCGACGTACCCGCGCTGCTCGAACTCGCGGCCAAGGCCGGCGGTCCGAAGCACCACCTCCGGGCCATCCAGCTCCCGGTCTCGCTCGTCCACCTCGCGTCCGTCGCCCAGGCGCTCGACGGACGCGGCCCGTTGGCCGATGCCCTGGCTGCGGGACTGGAGGTGTTCGCCTCCGCCCCGCTCCACGGTGGTGCGATCCCCGGCATGGTGACCCCGGAACTGTCCGAGCTGATCAACCCTGGCAATACACCTACTGAGGCCGCCCTCGCCGTCGTCGCTTCAGCCCCAGGGGTGAAGCGCGTGCTCCTGTCGACGGGGAACCCGGAACACTGGATGTGGGCCGCCGAAGCCGTCGGCCGACCGTCGCTGTCTCCGGACGCGCTTCGAAGGGTCGTTGATGTACTCGGAACCTGAGCCGGACACCGCCAGGCGGATGCGCGGGATGCACGCCACAGCAGCAGCGGTGCTCGGTGCAACCCCGATCGGCTCGCGCGAAGCGTGGGGCTGGCGCGGACGTACCCTCAGCCGCCCGGTCGCCACGGCATCCGGCGAGAGCTGGCTCCGCCTGGTGTCCGCCCCGGCCGACAAGGCCGGCGGAAAGCTCTGGGAGGGACCGCAGGAGGCGGAACGGCTCATGCCTCCTGCGGTACCCAGGCCGCGCCTGCGAGAGCGGCGCACCTGGATCGAGGGCGAGCACGGCTACCTGGCAGAGTTGTACGACAAGATCACCGCCCCGACCGTCACCACGCACGAGCCGATCCTCCGGAAGGCACCCGACCTGGACAACGCATGGTGGGACGGGATCACCACCGCACTCGACGCCATTGCCACCATTCCCAGCAACCGAGTTGCGGTCCGGCAGGAATACTTGGACCGCGCCATGCCCCAGTACCTGGGCATCCCGATCGACACCAAGGCGCCCGCCTGGACGACCGCTCACGGCGACCTGCACTGGGCCAACCTCACGGGCCCGACCCTCACGATCCTCGACTGGGAAGGCTGGGGCACCGCACCCGCCGGCTACGACGCTGCGCTGCTGCACTCCTACAGCCTCCTGGTCCCCGACACCGCTGCCGAAATCCGTCGGCGCCTCGGACACATCCTCGACACGCCCGCAGGGAGATTCGCGGAACTCGTCGTCATCACCGAACTCCTGCAGACCACCACCCGAGGCGACAACCTCGACCTCGAGGAGGCTCTGCGAAGGCGGCTCTCCGCGATCACCAGATGACCGGCCCCGGCCCGGACGCCGAGTCCGGCCGGGGGCTCTTCCTCGTCGATCGGCTCACCCGGCAGCGATGGGACGTGATCCCCTGGTGGCGTGGCAAGGTCGCCCACGCCACTCTCACCGTGTCGGCCGCGCGCAACGGCACGCGGCCGACACCCAACGCCCCGAAGCCTCAGCGCCGTTGAGCAATCGGAAACCCGCACCCGCTCAGAAAGAGAGCACACCATGCAGCACCGCGTCCGCGCCGTCCTCCTCACCCCGAACGACACCATGCTGCTGATCAAGCGTATCCGCCCCGGCATCGACCCGTACTGGGTGATCGTCGGCGGCAAGGTCGAGCCGACCGACGCGAGCCCCGAGGACGCCCTCCGCCGTGAGGTGCGCGAGGAGGTCGCGGGCGAGGCCCGGATCGTCGGCCTCCTCCACAGCATCGAAACCGACGGCGAGCGCCAGGACTTCTACCTCGCCACCATCGAGACGTGGGACTTCGAGAACCGCACCGGCCCCGAGTTCAGCCAGGAGGGCCGGGGCGAGTACCTCCTGGAGGAGATCCCCCTGACCGCCGAGGCCCTCGGCGCGGTCACCCTCCTGCCGCAGGAGATCGCCGCGGTCCTCCGCGAGGCCGTTGCACGCGGGGACCTCACCGCTGCCAGGTAGTCGCGAGCTCCTTCACCGTCTGATCCGCCAGTGCGCGGGCTCCCTCAAGTCGGGGGTCCTCGGGGTGTGCGTGCGGTCCGAGGATCTTCGCCGCGACGAAGAGTGTCATCAACTTGCCGCCCCGGCTCGCGAAGTCGGCGCTCCGCTCGGAGCGGACGCGGTCGGCCAGGGCCGGGACGGCGAGCGACGCGGCCCACAGGGTGGCCGAGTCCAGGCCGCGCGGAGCCATTCCCCAGTCCTCCCAGTCGAAGACGCAGAACTCCGGGGCCGTCACGTTCGCCCAGTTCAGGTCCGCGTGTGCCGGATGCCAGTCGGCCACCGTCGCGTCGACGTCCGGGAACACCGGACGGATCGTCCGCGTCACCAGGTCCTGGGTGATCGTCTCCGTGTCTGGCGTGGCGATCCGGGTCGTCCGCTGCCGGGCGAGCGAATCCAGAGAGGAGTTCAGCTCTGCCCACCAACCGGGAGGTAGCTCGGGTGCGTGCGCCAACACTGCGGGCCCCACTGGCTCGGAGGGCAGGAGGCGGGTCTCGTCGGCCCGCCACATCACCGGCTCGGCCTCGTCCCGCCAGGCGATGGCGGCCAGCCATGCGGGCTTCGCGATGCCGCTCAGCGCCTCGGCCGACGGTGTGCCGTCCCCGCCCTGGGTGCCGATCCGGTCCAGCCCGCGCCGCTCGATCCGCACCCAGGTGCCGCGCTCGGTGCGGGCGCCGACGGAGCGGCGCTTGCGGACCACCGATGAGCGGTCGAGCCGGGTCGCCAACGCGGTTTCGACCCGGTCCAGCACCTCGTCCACAGGCACCCGGCGCAGATCCGTCATGGGGCAACGGTAGCGGAGGCCACCGAAGGCCTCACGCTGCGTCAAATGACGTGATACGTTCCGTGTTCAAAGAGAACATGCGACCCCGGCGGTGCTGGAACACCCCGGGGTCTGGCAACAGGAGCGAGACCTCCCGATGCGCGTCCATCGTAGCGCCCACGTGCGCGACTTCACCGTGCTACCCAACGCCATGTTGCAGTACCGGCGGTTGAGTTACACCGCCCGCGGCCTGCTGGCGGATCTCCTCTCCCGGCCCGACGGCTGGCGGGAGGACGGCCGGCACATGGCCGACACCAGTCCGCAGGGCCGTGGCGCGATCCGCAAGGCGTTGAAGGAACTGACCGAGGCCGGGTACTACCGGGTCGAGAAGATCCGCATGCCCGACGGCACGATCCGCTCCGAGACCCACGTCTACGACACTCCGCAGCGCTCCGCGCCGAGTGCCGACCCTCCGGTACCCGGTGGAGGGGCCGCCGGTGACGCGGGCGGCCCTGTAGTAAAGAACCGGAGGCAAGAAACCTCCCTCCCCCTGGACGAAAGGCTCCGCGAGGCGGTGGCCACCCTGTTCCGGGTGATCCGGCCCGAACCCCGGCTGCGCCTGGGCGAGGCCGAGGCAAGGGAGTTGGCGCCGCTGGTCGCGGAGTGGCTGGAGCGCGGCAGCACCCCCGGCGACATGGCCCACGCCCTGCTGCCGGGCCTGCCCGTCCCGGTGCACTCGGCAGCGGCCGTGCTCCGCTACCGCCTGGAGCACAAGATGCCGCCCACCCGGCCCGTTGCACAGCCGCCGGCCCGGTACGCCGAGTGCGCGAAGTGCCACGACCCCGTACCCCGACCGGGCATCTGCCGCCCGTGCGCCGGCCTGGCCACCCGGACCCCCACGGCCCACCAGGGCGCGGACGTGGCCACCGCAGGCGCCGCCCGAGTCCGAGCCGCCCTCTGCTCCGCGACAACCGGCAGCCGGCCTGCACCCATCGCGGCCTGAGACACGTTGTCCCACCCTGCTCCACCAGCGCCACGCGGCTATGGCAGGGGCCGGAGGGTGGATGGTGGGGCACGGCGGCTTCGAAGGCCCCGGGCAACTGCGCCTCCACCCTCACGACTTCCATCTGTCAGTGCTGATCTCGATATCCCAGGCAACGTGGTCGCTGAGGTCACCTGTGCAGCTCAGGGATGGTGCGAGGAGCGTTGAAGGTCACTGCGGGACGGACCCGGTTGCTGTACTTTGCTGCCGTCCTTCTGGAGCCTGCGGATGCGGGCGGGCGAGCCGGTCTCGCCGCCCTTACGGCCAGGTGCCGACCAGCACCGGCTCGGGGTGGAGCGCGATCCCGGTGGCGACCTCGACCTGGGCCGAGAGCTCGGTGAGGGCTTGGGCGAAGCCCGTTGCGGTTGCTCCGTCGTGGGCGGTGAGGGTGAGGGTGCGGCGATCCGAACAGCGGATGCCGTCTGCGATCCTGTAGCCGGGGCGGTAGCCGATGTGTTCCAGCAGCCAGCCGGCGCCGGCCCGCACCTGCCCGTCGCTGTCGGTGTGGACGGGACAGTCGGCGGCGGACAACCGGGCGGCCTGAGTGGCGGTGACGGGCGGGTTGAGGAAGACCGATCCGGCCTGGCGGGCGGCGGGGCCGTAGGGCACAAGGAGGAGTCCACGGCGGTGGCGGTTGGCGAGGACAGCGGCCGTCACCTCGGCGACGGGCGGGCGGGTGCCGATCGGGACGCCGAGCTCGTCCGCGAGCGGCTGGTAGGCGACGGCGGCGGCCGGCGAGCGGGTGAGGTGAAACGTCGCCGTGAGGACGGTCCAGCGGCCGGCGTTGCTCTTGAACCGGCTGTTGCGGTGCCGCAGGCGGCAGTCCTCAGCAGGCAGGGTCCGCATGCGGCCCATCTCCCAGTCCCACACCGTCAGGTGGTCAAGGGTGTCGGAGATCTGCTGACCGTAGGCGCCGGCGTTCTGAACGGGCGCGGCCCCGGTGGTTCCGGGTATCCCGGCCAGGCACTCGATCCCGGCCAGGTGCTCGGTGGCGGCCCAAGCGGTGAGGTCGGTGAGCGGGTGTCCGGCCTGCACGGTGACGTCGACCGTGGTGTCGTCCACGCGGGCGGCGGTGATGCCCCGGGTGTTCATCACGACGACGGTGCCGGGGTGTCCGGCGTCGGAGGCGATGACGTTGCTGCCGTGGCCCAGCACCACGGGCGCCTGTTCGTGGCGCTGCCCGATGGTCCTGACGGCGTCGGCCCAGTCGGCGGGGGTGGAGATCGTCAGAACGTACTCGGCAGGGCCCCCGAGCCGCAGGGTGGTCAAGGACGCGAGAGTGGTGCCGGGCACGGTTGGCCCTCCTAGGGTTCGTCGGTGATCGCCTTGAGGGCGAGGGCCCGGAGTGGGGCGAGTCGGGCGCGGTTGTCCTGGTGGTGGTAGACGGCGTTGGTGCAGATGGCCAGGAAGCGGCCAGTGGCTGGGGCGAGGTAGAGGCTGGTGCCGGTGAAGCCGTGGTGGTAGGCGACCCGGCCCTCGTCGGCGAGAATCCAGGCCAGGCCCCGGTCGAGGCCGGGCTCGATCGCAGCCACCGGCTGCATGCTGTCAGCGAGCCAGCGGCCCAGGAGGCCGCTGGTCGAGTAGGCGGTCAGCAGCTGAGTGGCGAAGGCGGCGAGGTCGGCCGGGGTGGTGAACACCCCGGCGTGGCCGGCGACGCCGCCGAGCAGGGCGGCATTGTCGTCGTGCGGCAGCCCCCACAGCCGGGGCCCGCCGCTCAGCCGCTGCCCGGTCGGGGCGACCTGGGCGGAGCGGGCCACTGGCCCGTACGTGGTGCTGGTCATGCCGAGGCTGCGCCAGAGATCGGAGCCGAGTTCGTCCAGGCGGCGGCCGTGGAACTGGGCGAGGGCCAGGCCGAGGAGGATGAAGCCGCGGTTGATGTATCGGTGGCCGGCTCCGGGTTCGGCGATCAAGTCTTCGCCGCAGATCAGCTCGGCCAGCGGTCCGGGGCGGTTGCGGTACTGGTCGAGGCGGGTGTCGGCCCGGATGCCGGAGGTGTGAGAGAGGATCTGGCGGGCCGTCACCAGCCCGCTGGGTGCCTCGGCCGCGACGGCGGGCAGCAGCTCGCGCACCGGGGTGTCCAGGGTGAAGCCCTCGGCGAGCGCGGTGCCAACCAGCGGCCAGGTGGCCAGCACCTTCGTCAGCGACGCGACGTCGTACACCGTGTCCGGCCCCGGCCGGGCATCGCCGCACTCGGGGGCGACGACGCCGGAGGACAGGTAACCGGGTTCGGCATCGAAGGAGCCGTGGGTGATGACGCCGCCGGGTACAGTGCCGTCGGCGGTCATCAGGTCCAGGCACTCACGCAGGTCGGCGAGCGCGTTCGGGGTCCACGGCGCGGTGGTGGTCACGGCTACTCCTGGTCGATCGTCAGGTGGGCACCGAGCGCGGCCAACTTCGGCAGCAGGCTGCCGTATCCGCGCCGCAGGTGGTACATCCCTCGGATCGTAGAGGTGCCCTCGGCGGCCAGAGCGGCGATCACGAGCGCGGTCACCGCCCGGATGTCCTCCCCGGCCACGTCGGCGCCGGTGAGGGCGGACCGGCCCCGGACGGTGATCACCGAGCCGGTCGCGTTGACGGCGGCGCCGAACACGGCCAGGGCCGGCAAGTGGGTGTTGCGCTGGGTGTAGATCCGCTCGTCGATGCGGGAGGCGCCCTCGGCCTGGGTGAGGAAAGCGGTCAGCTGCGGCTGCACGTCGGTCGGAAAGCCCGGGTGCGGGCCGGTGGCCATCTGTACCGGCCGTGGCCCGGCCGGGGTGCTGACGACCGTTCCGCCGTCCAGCAGGTCGAGCTGGATTCCGGCGTCGGCGAACACCGACACCAGCCCCTCCGGGAACGCGGCGGGCGGGAGGCCGTCCAGGTGGACGGTGCCGCCGGTGATGGCGGCGGCCAGCGCGAGGGTGGCGGCCTCCAGCCGGTCCGGCGGCACAGTGAACACCCCGCCCCGGATGCGGTCGGTGCCGGTGACGTTCAGTGCGGTCCTGCCGCGCCACTCGATGCCGACGCCGGCCTCCGAGAGCAGGGCGGCGGTGTGGGTGACCTCGGGTTCCATGCTGGGGTTGAGGATCGCGGAGGTGCCCGGGGTCCGGGCGGCCAGCAGCATGGCGGTGACCGTCGCGCCCAGGCTCGGCCCCCACGAGCGGGTCTCCACGTCGGTGGCGAACGGCAGCCGCCTGCCGGTGAACCGGGCCCGCACCCGACCCCGGTTCACCTCGACCTCGGCCCCGGCGGCTTCCATCGCGGCCAGGTGCCGGTCGATGTAGCGGGCGCAGAAGGCGTCCCCGCCAGGAGTGGGGAAGGTGACCTTGCCGACGCGGGCCAGCAGAGCGCCGCCCATCACGGCGGTGGTGCGGATGCGTCGTCCGAGGTCGTCCGGGATGACGGGGAAGTAGGAGTCGGCGGGCCGGGTGGCGAACTCGTCGCCGGTCAGGGTGGCGCGGGTGCCGGTGCGGCGCAGGATGTCGGCGACGACCGAGGTGTCCAGGATCTCGGGGGCGCCGAGGAGGGTCAGCGGGTCGTCGGCGAGGATCGCGGCGGCGTACAGGTGCAGGGCGATGTTCTTGCTGCCCTGGACGGTGGCGGTGCCGGCCAGGCGGCGGCCCCCGGTGATCCGGACAGCCCGCTGGTCGGCCGTCGGGGTGATGCCGGTGGTGGGCATGGTCACCTTCCCTGGCTTCCGGCCGGGAAGAAGCCCCCGACCTGGGTCTTCGGGTAGAGCAGGGTGTGCGCGCCGATCAGGGTCGCGGGCTGGAGGACGGTGCCGGCGGGGACGATCACGCCGTCGCCGACCACCGCGCCGAACTTGGTCTGGCCGGTGGCGACTCGGTGGCCGTCGAGGTGGGCGCAAACCTCTTCAGTGGCCGGTTCGGTGACCGGCCCGGAGGTGACCCGCAGGCCGGTGGTGGAGACGAACGCGCCGATGTTGACGCCGAGGCCGAGCACGGAGTCGCCGACGAAGCTGGTGTGCTTCATGAACACCCCGCCGGTCAGCAGTGAGCGGGTGACCTCGGCTCCGAAACCGATCCGGCAGCCGGGGCCGACGACGGTGTTGTCGCGCACCCGGGCGCCGGCCTCGATCACCGCGCCGGGGCAGACCAGCACCGGGCCGGTGACGAACGCGCCTTCGGCGATGACGGCCCCGGGCGCCACGATCACGTGGCCCCGAACGCGGGCGCCGGGCTCGATGATCCCGGTCGCCTCCGGCAGCGGGATGTCCAGGTTGCCGACCAGCAGGTCGGTGATGGCCTTCTTGATACCGAATACGGTCGGGCAGCAGTTCAGCAGCTCCAGCACGACCGGGTCGGTGACGTGCTCGGTGTCGAAGTAGTACGCGGGGGTGGTGCGGTAGTCGATGCGGTCCAGCTCGGTGTGCAGCGCGGGCGCGTCGGTCAGCCGGTGCATGGCTGGATCTCCTCTCGGACGAGCGAGCGGAAGAAGGGGCCGTTGCGATGGCCCCTGGGCCTCAGGAGGCACGCAGGTCGGGCACGGTCGCCGCCATCCGGGGGCTGGCCTCGGCCGGGTGGTCGTGGACAGCGACGCCGAGCAGGGCGAGAACGGGCAGGTGCAGGGCGACCCAGGAGGCGGTGAGGAAGGTGCCGAGCCGGTCGCGGTCCGCCGGGGCGGCGTGCCGCCGGCCGGCCGGCGGCGGAGAGGTGCTGGGTGTTGACACGAGAGGGCCTTCGGCAGCAGCGGGAGGGGTGGGCGTTCCCCAGTGAACTGCCAGGCGAAGGGCCGGATCCGTAGCCGGATTACGGGCCGTAGTCCGGCTACGGATCAGATGATCTGGACGCCCGCCCGGGCGGCGAAGTCCCGGACACCGGGCAGCTTGCGGTCGTGCCGTAGCAGGGTGGTGGCGAGGTCGCGGACGGCACCCCGGCGGATCTCCTGCGGGGCTGTCTCCTCGGCGGCCAGCAGAGCCCGGTAGCACTGTTCGGGCTTGCCCCACTGGTCGAACGCGCGGGCCACGTCGGTGAAGAAGCGGGCTTGCCGCTCGGCGGTCGGCAGCGCGGTGGGGTCGATCGTGGAGGCCAGCTCGATCGCCCGGCCGGCGTCGCCGAGCTCGTAGTGCACCGACAACTCGTGCAAGGCGACGCCTTGGACACCGTCCACCAAGCCGGAGGTCCGGCCGGCAACAGCGGCGCTGTCGGCGGCTTCGCGGATCAGCGAGTGCGCGTAAGCGCGGTCGCCGGTCTTCGCGGCGGTGTAGGCCGCGGTGGCATACAGGTCGCCACGGACGGCCAGGCGGGCGGACTCGGGCACCGTGGTGTCGGCGAGGAGGTCCTCGGCAGCGACCACCACGATGTCGGTTGCCCGCGCCAGGCTGCCCTGGCGGCGCCAGGCGCTGGAGACCATCCGCTGAGCCTCGGCGACCACCAGCGGGTCGCCGCCGTCCCGCGCGGCGGTGAGCGCGCGGTCGGCGGTGATGGCCACCAGGTTGTTGTCGCCGATCTTGATGCACAGCCGAACCGCGAGGTTGTAGAGCTGGGCGACGTTGCGCGCCCGCTCCTCGATGCTGCCGACCATCTGGGCGGCGGCGATTCGGCTCGGCAGGGCCTCGGCGAGGGCATCGTACTTGGCCGCCTTGAACTCGAGACGAGACGTCAGGAGCGAAGCGGCGACGGATTCGCGGGTCGGCTCGCTGCGGGGCGTCGGAATCCGCCCCGCCCCGTAGAGCAGCAGGTCCTCCAGGCCGGCGAGCGGTGAGACGGTCTCGGCGTGCGCGGCCTGCCGGCCGACGGCCGGGGTGAACAGGGCGGCAGCCGCCAGGGTCAGGAACGGGCGGCGTCGCACATCGTCCTCCTCGGCAGCGGAAGTGCTCGTCAGCGTAATGGAGGTGGACTTGCGGGGGCGGGACTTCGGCCGGTTGGAGGCCGGTTGCGGTAGGGCCATCAGCTCGGTGAGCTTGCAGCTCAATACCTCTGCGAGGCGCCGGAGCAGAGTCAGGTCCTTCACCTGTTGCAGGTCCCGTTCGACCAGTGACATCCAGACCTCGCTGCGGTCGAGTTCAGAAGCGAGGCGGAGCTGGGTCCACTCCATCTCGGCGCGACGGAGCGCGATGAACTTGCCGAACGTGATGCCGCTGCTCCCCACGTTGCCCCCTGATGCCGTGTTGAAGCCACTACGGACCGCTACCGTACCGATGGCCGGGGCCAGGTGCAGCGCTTTCGGATCGGCGCACGTCGAGCGGGCTTGACATGAGGGCGCGGGTGATTCTGTGGGCTGGGGATGTGCACCATTCGGTGATCAGGAAACGCCGCTGCCGCGCGAACCCGGGGGTTCGCGCGGCAGCGGCGGCAGCCAAGACGTCAGACGTTGAAGCCGAGGGCGCGGAGCTGCTCGCGGCCGTCGTCGGTGATCTTGTCCGGGCCCCACGGCGGCATCCAGACCCAGTTGATGCGCAGGTCCTGGACGAGGCCGTCGGTGGCGGACTTGGCCTGGTCCTCGATGACGTCCGTCAGCGGGCAGGCCGCCGAGGTGAGGGTCATGTCGATGGTGGCCACGTCGGACTCGTCGATGTGGACGCCGTAGATCAGGCCGAGGTTGACGACGTCGATGCCCAGTTCGGGGTCGACGACGTCCATCAGGGCCTCGGTCAGGTCCTCGACGGAGACGGTGCCGGCGCTGGTGCCGACCGGGCCGGAGGCGGCCGTCTCCTCCGCGGGGGAGGTGGTTTCGTCGCTCATGTGGTGTCCTCAGTCGGTGACGGCGGGGTGCTCGGCGAGGGCCTTGGCGGTGGCGTCCTTCCAGGCCATCCAGCTGAGCAGGGCGCACTTGACCCGGGCCGGGTACTTGGAGACGCCGGCGAACGCGACGGCGTCCTCCAGCACCTCCTCGTCGCCCTCGGCCTGGCCCTTGCTCTGCATCAGCTCCAGGAAGGCCTCCTGGACCGCCTGCGCCTCGCCCACGGTCTTGCCGACGACCAGGTCGTTCAGCACCGAGGCGCTGGCCTGGCTGATCGAACAGCCCTGGGACTCGTAGGAGACGTCCGCGACGGTGGCTCCGTCGAGCTTCACCCGCAGGGTGATCTCGTCGCCGCACGTCGGGTTGACGTGGTGCACCTCGGCGTCACCGTCGCGCAGCCCCTTGCCGTGCGGGTTGCGGTAGTGGTCCAGGATGATGTCCTGGTACATCGAGTCGAGCTTCATGGTCGCGTTGCCCCGTCCCGTCAGCCGAAGAAGTTCCGGACGTGGTGCAGGCCGTCGATCAGCGCGTCCACCTCACCCGGCGTCGAGTACAGGTAGAACGACGCCCGCGTGGTCGCCGGAATTCCGTACCGCAGGCAGACCGGCCGCGCGCAGTGGTGGCCAACGCGCACCGCGATGCCCTGCTCGTCGAGCACCTGGCCCACGTCGTGCGGGTGGATGTCACCCAGCGTGAACGAGATCGCCGCGCCGCGGTCGACGGCCGTGCGCGGGCCGATGATCCGCAGGTCCGGGACCTCCAGCAGCCGCTCGACCGCGTACGCGGTGATGGCGTGCTCGTGGGCGGCGATCCGCTCCATGCCGATGCCGGACAGGTAGTCGACGGCCGCGCCGAGCCCGACCGCCTGGGCGATCGGCGGGGTGCCGGCCTCGAACTTGTGCGGCGCCGGGGCGTAGGTGGACGAGCCCATGGTGACGGTCTCGATCATCTCGCCGCCGCCGAGGAACGGCGGGAGGTCCTCCAGCAGCTCCTGGCGGCCCCAGAGCACGCCGATGCCGGTCGGGGCCAGCATCTTGTGGCCGGTGAAGGCGACGAAGTCGGCCTCCAGCGCCTGGACGTCCAGCACCATGTGCGGCGCGGCCTGCGAGGCGTCGATCACGACCAGCGCGCCGACGTCCTGCGCCTTGCGCACGATCGCCTCGACCGGGTTGACGGTGCCGAGCAGGTTGGAGACCAGGGTGAAGGAGACCACCTTGGTCTTCTCGGTGATCAGCTCGTCGATGTTGGAGAGGTCGAGCCGGCCCTCGTCGGTCAGCCCGAACCACTTCAGCTTCGCGCCGGTGCGCTGCGAGAGCAGCTGCCACGGGACGATGTTGGAGTGGTGCTCCATCTCCGTGATGACGATCTCGGACTCGGCGTCCACCCGGTACGGCTCGTCCGCCCAGGTCAGCATGTTGGCGACCAGGTTGAGCGACTCGGAGGCGTTCTTGGTGAAGACCACCTCGTCGCGGCTCGGCGCGTTGACGAACGCCGCGACCTTGTCCCGGGCGCCCTCGTACAGCGCCGTGGCCTCCTCGGCGAGCACGTGCACGCCGCGGTGGACGTTGGCGTTGTGCCGCTCGTAGTAGGCGTTCAGCGCGTCGAGCACCTGGCGGGGCTTCTGCGAGGTGGCCGCGTTGTCCAGGTAGACCAGCGGCTTGTCGTCGTGCAGCAGACGCTGGAGGACCGGGAAGTCCTTGCGGATCGCGTCGGTGTCGAGCAGGCCCGGCAGGACCGCCGACTCGTGCGTATGGGTCACTCGGACGCGCCACCCTTCACATAGGCCTCGTAGCCCTCCTCCTCCAGCTTGTCGGCCAGCTCGGCGCCGCCGGACTCGACGATGCGGCCGCCCGCGAAGACGTGGACCTGGTCGGGCTTGATGTACCGCAGGATGCGGGTGTAGTGGGTGACCAGGAGGGTGCCCACCTCACCGGTCGAACGAACGCGGTTGATGCCCTCGGAGACGACCCGCAGCGCGTCGACGTCCAGGCCGGAGTCGGTCTCGTCGAGGATCGCGATCTTCGGCTTGAGCAGCTCCAGCTGGAGGATCTCGTGGCGCTTCTTCTCGCCGCCGGAGAAGCCCTCGTTGACGTTGCGCTCGGCGAAGGCCGGGTCCATCTGGAGGGCGGCCATCGCCTCCTTGACCTCCTTCACCCACAGGCGCAGCTTGGGGGCCTCGCCGCGGACCGCGGTGGCGGCGGTGCGCAGGAAGTTGGAGACCGAGACACCGGGGACCTCGACCGGGTACTGCATGGCCAGGAAGACGCCGGCCCGGGCGCGCTCGTCGACGGACATCTCCAGGACGTCCTCGCCGTCCAGCAGGACGGTCCCGCCGGTGACGGTGTACTTGGGGTGGCCGGCGAGCGAGTAGGCCAGGGTGGACTTGCCGGAGCCGTTCGGACCCATGATGGCGTGGGTCTCGCCCTGCTTCACGGTCAGGTCGACGCCCTTCAGGATCTCCCGCGGGCCGTTCTCGGCCTCGACGGAGACGTGCAGGTCGCGGATTTCAAGGGTAGCCATGTGTACTCAGGACTCCTGGTTGACGGAGACGAGCACATCGTCCCCTTCGATCTTTACGGGGTAGACAGCGACCGGCTTGGTGGCGGGCAGGCCGGAGGGCTTGCCGGTGCGCAGGTCGAAGCTGGAGCCGTGCAGCCAGCACTCGATCATGCAGTCCTCGACCTCGCCCTCGGAGAGCGAGACGTTCGCGTGCGAGCAGATGTCGTTGATCGCGAACACCCCCTCGTCGGTGCGGACGACAGCGACCGGGACGCCGTTGAGGTCGACGCGCTTGGGCACGTCCTCAGCCAGTTCGCTCAGCGCGCAGGCGCGAAGGAAGCTCATGGGGGTCAGACCGCCGCTTCCAGCTCGGCCTCGATCTTCTCCATGAGCTGGTCCTGGATCTCGGCGACGCCGATCTGCTGGACCAGCTCGGCGAAGAAGCCGCGCACCACCAGGCGGCGGGCCTCGTCGGCCGGGATGCCGCGGGACTGCAGGTAGAAGAGCTGCTCGTCGTCGAAGCGGCCGGTGGCGGAGGCGTGGCCGGCGCCGACGATCTCGCCGGTCTCGATCTCCAGGTTCGGCACGGAGTCGACCCGGGCACCGTCGGTGAGCACCAGGTTGCGGTTGTGCTCGTAGGTGTCGGTGCCCTCGGCGGCGGCGCGGATCAGCACGTCGCCGATCCACACGGCGTGCGCGTCCTGGCCCTGCAGCGCGCCCTTGTAGACGACGTTGGAGCGGCAGTGCGGGGTGTCGTGGTCGATGACCAGCCGGTGCTCCAGGTGCTGGCCGGCGTCGGCGAAGTAGAGGCCGAACAGCTCGGCCTCGCCGCCGGGCGCGGCGTAGTTCACCCGCGGGTGGAGGCGGACCACATCGCCGCCGAAGGTGACGACGACGGACTTCAGCGAGGCGTCGCGGCCGATCAGCGCGGTCTGCTGGGCGGCGTGCACCGCGTCGCGGTCCCAGTCCTGGACGGAGACGAAGGTGAGCTTGGCACCGTCGCCGAGCAGCAGCTCGACGTTGGCGGCCCGGGTGCCGGTGCCGGTGTGGCCCAGCACCACGACGGCCTCGGCGAACGGCTTGACGTCGATGACGACGTGGGCGAAGCGGGTGCCGCCCTCGCCGTGCACGTCGATCCGCACCGGCTCGGTGAGCACCGTCTCCTTGGGGACGGTGACCACGAGCGCCTGCTCGAAGGCGCTGAACGCCTGCGCGGCGACCCGGTCGACCGGCTTGCCGGCCTTGCCGAGGCGGGCGTCGTCACGGCCGACGGTCTCGGCGGTGACGCCCTCGGGCAGGCTCAGCTCGACCTTGTCCTCGCCCTTCTCGGCCTCGACGGCGGTCCCGTCGTGCAGGCCGCCGAGGCGGTGCAGCGGCGTGAACCGCCAGTCCTCCTCGCGGCCGGTGGGCACCGGGAAGTCCGCGACGTCGAAGGACGGCTCGACCGCGACGCGGGCGTCGATCGGCTGCCGGACGCTGTCCCGGCCGGTTCCGGGGCCGGCCAGCTGGGCGCCGGCGCCGGCGGTGCCGACCTCGATCGAACCGGCGGTGGTGGAGCCGGTGGTGTTCCCGGTGACATTCAAAGGCGTGTCAGCCATGGCTGTTCGTTGTGCTCTCTTCCTCAAAAACGTTCGATGGACGGGCGGGGCGGTCGGCGGGTCAGCCGACGGACCCCTCCATCTGCAGCTCGATCAGCCGGTTCAGCTCCAGCGCGTACTCCATCGGCAGCTCGCGCGCGATGGGCTCGACGAAGCCGCGGACGATCATCGCCATGGCCTCGAACTCGGTCATGCCGCGGCTCATCAGGTAGAAGAGCTGGTCCTCGCTGACCTTGGAGACGGTGGCCTCGTGGCCCATGGACACGTCGTCCTCGCGGACGTCCACGTACGGGTAGGTGTCCGAGCGCGAGATCGTGTCGACCAGCAGCGCGTCGCAGAGCACGTTGGACTTGGCGCCCTTGGAGCCCTCGCCGATCTCGATCAGACCGCGGTACGAGGTGCGGCCGCCGCCCCGGGCCACCGACTTGGAGACGATGTTGGAGGAGGTGTTCGGCGCCATGTGGACCATCTTGGCGCCGGCGTCCTGGTGCTGACCCTCGCCGGCGAAGGCGATGGACAGGGTCTCGCCCTTGGCGTGCTCGCCCATCAGGTAGACGGCCGGGTACTTCATGGTGACCTTGGAGCCGATGTTGCCGTCGATCCACTCCATGGTCGCGCCCTCGTACGCCACGGCGCGCTTGGTGACCAGGTTGTAGACGTTGTTCGACCAGTTCTGGATGGTCGTGTAGCGGCAGCGGCCGCCCTTCTTGACGATGATCTCCACGACCGCCGAGTGCAGCGAGTCGGAGGAGTAGATCGGCGCGGTGCAGCCCTCGACGTAGTGGACGTAGGCGTCCTCGTCGACGATGATCAGCGTCCGCTCGAACTGGCCCATGTTCTCGGTGTTGATCCGGAAGTAGGCCTGGAGCGGGATGTCGACGTGCACGCCCTTCGGCACGTAGATGAAGGAGCCGCCGGACCAGACCGCCGTGTTCAGCGCGGCGAACTTGTTGTCACCGGCCGGGATGACGGTGCCGAAGTACTCCTTGAAGATCTCCGGGTGCTCGCGCAGCGCGGTGTCGGTGTCCAGGAAGATGACGCCCTGCTCCTCCAGGTCCTCGCGGATCTGGTGGTAGACGACCTCGGACTCGTACTGGGCGGCGACGCCGGCGACCAGGCGCTGCTTCTCCGCCTCCGGGATGCCGAGCTTGTCGTACGTCGCCTTGATGTCCGCCGGCAGGTCCTCCCAGGACTCGGCCTGCTTCTCGGTGGAGCGGACGAAGTACTTGATGTTGTCGAAGTCGATGCCGGACAGGTCGGAGCCCCAGGTCGGCATGGGCTTCTTCCCGAACAGCTTGAGGCCCTTGAGACGCAGGTTCAGCATCCACTCGGACTCGTTCTTCTTGGCCGAGATGTCGCGGACGACGTCCTCGTTCAGTCCGCGCTTGGCGGCGGCGCCGGCCACGTCCGAGTCGGCCCAGCCGTACTCGTAAGTGCCCAGGCCTTCGAGCTCGGGGTGCGAAACGGTGTCAGTCATGCGGGCTTCCTAACGCGCGGACGCTGAATCTTCGGTGGACGTACCGGCAGTCGGCGCGGCACCGGTGTCCCGGCCCGCGGCGGTGCGCAGGGCGGGCGACGATGCGGCACCGGGTGCCGGCACATAGGTGGTGCAGACCCCGTCGCCGTGGGCGATGGTGGCCAGCCGTTGCACATGGGTGCCCAGCAGCTGGGAGAAGACCTCGGTCTCCGCCTCGCAGAGCTGCGGGAACTGCTCGGCGATGTGCGCGACCGGGCAGTGGTGCTGGCAGAGCTGGGCGCCCGCCGGGGCCTTCGCCGCGGCCGACGGGACCCTCCGCACCGTGGCAGCGTACCCGTCGGCACTCAGCGCCTGGGCCAGTGCCTCGGTGCGCTCCGCCGCCCCGGTGGTGCGCAGGGCCTCCAGGTACTTCTCCGCCTGCCGGCCGAACCGGGCCCGGGCGAAGGCGGCGACCGCCTCCTCGCCGGCCTTGCCGCCGCCGACCGAGTCGGAGATCCAGCGCAGGGCGTCGGCGGCGAGCTGGTCGTACTCCTGGTAGAAGGCGTCCCGGCCGGCGTCGGTGAGGGCGAAGACCTTGGCCGGGCGGCCCCGGCCGCGGCTGCCGTAGACCTTCTGCTCCCGGGACTCGACCAGGCCGGCGGCGGTCAGGCCGTCCAGGTGACGGCGGACGGCGGCGGCGGTGAGGCCGAGCCGGCTCGCCAGGTCGGCGGCGGAGGAGGGGCCGTGGTCCAGGATGGAGCGGGCGACCCGGTCGCGGGTGGCGCGGTGGCCGTCCAGCAGCACCTCGGCCGCCGTCGCGGGCACGGCGCAGCCGGGGGCCGACTCGGCCTCCTGCTGCGTGGGGTGCTCGCGCATGTTTTTCACAACACCAGTGTTGCGTAATTACTTCCGCCGGGACAAGCCGTGATCCAGGCCTCACCCGTGTCATCTGTCACGCAGGTAAGCCTTACCTGACCTGCGGATGAAGTGATCAAGCCCAGTGTGCAAACGGCCTGTTGGGGCCTCTTAGACTCACCCGTATGCAATCCGAACCCGCGGTCCAGATCACCGGGCTGGTCAAGCGCTACGGGGACAAGCCCGCGGTGGACGGTCTCGACCTCAGCATCGCGCGCGGCACCGTCACGGCCGTCCTCGGCCCCAACGGCGCCGGGAAGACCACCACCATCGAGACCTGCGAGGGCTACCGCCGCCCCGACGCCGGCACGGTGCGCGTGCTCGGCCTGGACCCGGTCGCCCAGGGCGCCGGGCTGCGCCCCAGGATCGGTGTGATGCTGCAGTCCGGCGGCGTCTACGCGGGGGCCCGCGCCGTCGAGATGCTGCGGCACACCGCCAGACTGCACGCCCACCCGCTGGACGTAGACGCGCTGGTCGAGCGGCTCGGCCTCGGCTCCTGCGGCCGCACCACCTACCGCCGGCTCTCCGGCGGACAGCAGCAGCGGCTCGCCCTGGCGATGGCCGTGGTCGGCCGCC
The DNA here is from genome assembly GCF_042957205.1 of Kitasatospora sp. NPDC008115. Classification (NCBI taxonomy): domain Bacteria; kingdom Bacillati; phylum Actinomycetota; class Actinomycetes; order Kitasatosporales; family Streptomycetaceae; genus Kitasatospora; species Kitasatospora sp. NPDC008115. Next base: position 63,280 of record NZ_JBIBHU010000009.1, read on the forward strand.
CCGAGCTGGTCTTCCTGGACGAGCCGACCGCGGGCCTGGACCCGCAGGCCCGCCGCGCCACCTGGGAGCTGGTCCGCGACCTGCGCCGGGACGGCGTCACCGTGGTGGTCACCACCCACCACATGGAGGAGGCCGAGCAGCTCGCCGACCGGGTCGCGATCGTCGACCGCGGCCGGGTGATCACCGAGGGCACCCCGGAGGAGCTCTGCCGCGGCGGCGCCGAGTCCACGGTGCGCTTCGACGGCCCGCCCGGCCTCGACCTCGCCACCCTGCTCAAGGAGCTGCCCGAGGGCGCCACCGCCGCCGAGACCACGCCGGGCGGCTACCGCATCGAGGCACCGGTCGACCCGCAGCTGCTGGCCACCGTCACCGCCTGGTGCGCGGCCGGCGGGGTGCTGCCCGAACGGCTCGCGGTGCAGCGCCGCAGCCTCGAAGACGTCTTCCTCGACCTGACCGGACGGGACCTGCGTTCATGACCACCACCGACTACGCCCCGAAGCCCGGTGCCGCGCCGGTCGGCCGGATGCTGCTCGCGCAGACCGCGTTCGAGACCCGGATGCTGCTGCGCAACGGCGAGCAGCTGCTGCTCACCGTGGTCATCCCGACGGTGCTGCTGGTGCTGTTCTCCGCCGTCGACATCGTCGCCGTCGAGGGGCCGGGCAAGCGGGTCGACTTCCTCGCCCCGGGGCTGCTCGCGCTCGCGGTGATGTCCACCGCGTTCACCGGCCAGGCCATCGCCACCGGCTTCGAGCGCCGCTACGGCGTGCTCAAGCGGCTGGGCGCCAGCCCGCTCCCCCGCTGGGCGCTGCTCACCGCGAAGACCGGCTGCGTCCTGGTCACCGAGGCGCTCCAGGTGGCGCTGCTGTCGGTGATCGCGCTGGCGCTCGGCTGGTCCCCGCAGGGCAACCCGCTCACCGTTGCCGCCCTCCTCGTCCTCGGCACCGCCGCCTTCTCCGGCCTCGGCCTGCTGATGGCCGGCACCCTGCGCGCCGAGGCCACCCTGGCCGCCGCCAACCTGGTCTTCATCCTGCTGCTGCTGGCCGGCGGGGTGATCGTCCCGCTCTCGAAGTTCCCCGGCGCCGTCCAGTCCGCCCTGGAGCTCCTCCCGATCGCCGCCCTCTCCGACGGTCTGCGCGCCGTCCTGCAGACCGGCGCCGGCACCCCCTGGGCCGACCTGGGCATCCTCGCCGTGTGGGCGGTCGCCGCCCTCGCCGCCGCCGCGCGCTTCTTCCGCTGGGAGTAGCCGCACCCGACGGCGACGGCCCCCGGCTCGGTGGATGAGCCGGGGGCCGTCGCCGTTGTGGCCGGGTGCTCCGGGTCAGCCCTCGGTGCCGTCGGTGCGACGGCGGCGGGCGAGCAGGAGGAGGGCGCCGCCGAGCACGACCACGCCGCCGCCGACGGCGGCGATGACCGGGGTGGCGTCGCTGCTACCGGTCTGGGCGAGCGCCGGGGCGACCGGGGTCTGGGTCGGCGTCGGGGTCGGCGTGGGCGTCGCCGTGCGGCTGGGGGTGGGGGTGGGCGTCGCCGTACGGGTCGGGGTGGGCGTCGGGGTCGGCGTCGCCGTACGGGTGGGCGTGGGGGTCGGGGTCGGCGTCGGGGTGAGCGTCGGCGTCGGCGTCGGCGTGGGAGTCGGCGTCGGCGTCGGGGTGGGCGTGGGGGTCGGCGTCGGCGTCGGGGTGGGAGTCGGCGTCGGCGTCGGGGTGGGCGTCGGGGTCGCGCAGACCGGGATCGTCCTGGTCTCGGTCTTGTTCCAGTCGTTGTTCTTGGGGTCCTCGGTGGTGGTCACCACGAGGGTGGCGCTGACCGGCTCGTTGTGCGCCTTCACCGGAAAGGTCTGGTGGAACTCCTTGCCGAACACCTGCTGGTCGAGCAGCTTCTCGCCGCCGACGGTCAGGCTGACGGCGTTCTTGATGTTCGCATCGGGGCTGTAGTTCGTCAGGTCGATCACGACCTTGTCGCAGGTCACCTGCCAGGTCGGCACGTGGGCCGAGGCGCTGGTCGCCAGCACCACCGGCAGCAGGGCCGCGGCCGCCGCCGTTCCCGCGATCGCCGCGCCGGTTCCGATCACTGTCTGCCGCCGCTGTCGCGCCATCTCGTTTGTCCCCTCCGAACGGTCTTGTGCAGCAGGCGCGTTGAGTGGAACAGCGGTGGCCCGCTACGACTGTCCGGGGGACTCTACCGGCACCCCCGTACCCCTCCACACCCCGCTGCGCGGCCGGAATTCCTCTATCCGTCCGCACCCGCATGTGCATCGGCAGCCCATCACACCCGCTGCCTCGGACGACACCGCTTCGGCCAACTTGAAATGAACTCTGTCACAGTGGCCGAAAAGCGCGACCCCCGGTGATCGTTCGCGATCACCGGGGGTGCCTGATCGGGCAGTTCGGACCGTTATCGGTCCGACGTCGCCCCGTGGCGGACTCAGACCTGGCCGGCCGCCTTGCGCCGACGCGCGACCAGGACCAGCGCGCCACCGGCGGCGATGACCACCGCGCCGCCGATCGCCAGCGGCACGACCGGGCCGGAACCGGTGTGGGCGAGGTCGCCGCCGGCGTTGGCCTGGGCCGACGGGCCGGCCGAGGCGCCCGCCACGACCGCCGCGCCGGACGCGGAGGCCGACGGGCTCGCCGAGGCGCCCGCGGACGGCTTGGCCGTACCCGACGCGGACGGGCTGCCCGAAACGCCCGGCGTCACGGACGGACCGGGGGTGCCCGGGGTGGCCGGCGGGGTGCTCGGCGTCCCGGTGGTGCCCGGGGTGGCCGGCGTCGACGGTGTGGTGGTGGCGGACGGCGTACCGGTCGGCACCACCACCGGCGGCGTGGTGGCCGGGGTGGTCGGCGGCGTGGTGGGCGGCACGGTGCCCGGCAGGCAGCCGGTGAAGGGGTAGTGGTGCGTCTCCGCACCGCCCTTGCCGGTCAGCGACTTGACGATGACCGAGCCGTTCACCGGGGCGGCCGAGCCGAGGTCGAACGCGGCGTTCGGCGCCAGCACGGTGCCGGACCAGGCGGCCTGGCTGCTCTTGACCACCTTGGTGGCGGTCGGGAAGTTCCAGAGCAGCTTGGAGCGGATGGCACCGCCGTGCGCGCTCTGCAGCTTGTCGTCCAGGACGTAGGCCTTCTTGCCCTCGTCCCACAGGTGGAAGCCGGTGGTCTTCGCGGCGGCCTGGTCGTACGACGAGCCGGTCACGGTGACCACGGTGACCGCGCCGGCCGGCACCTTCACGTAGATGTCGGTGGCGCCCTGAAGGGTGGCGGCGGGGACCGTGAAGCTGTTGAACTTCGCGTCGCCGCTGGTGAGGTAGAGCTCCTTGCCCTTGGCCTCGACCGTGGCGCCGGCGGTCTGCGGCAGCCCCGCCAGCGTGGTGGCGACGGAGCGGGCCTTGGCGAACTCGGCGGCGAAGTCGATCGGCGAGGCGCCCTGGGCGATGCTGCCCTGGTGGGCCTGGAGCACATCGGCCTCGGTCTTCGCGCCGTAGACGCCGTTGCCCTTCATCACCTGGGTGTTGTGCCCGGTCAGCTTGCCCGCCACGACCAGGGCGTTTCCGCCGGGCAGCGCCTTGACCTGGTCGGCGGTCAGTTCCTGGCCGACCGAGAAGCCGCCGGTGAAGTCGGCGTTGCCGCCGACCGCCACCGCACCCTCGGCGTCCGGCGTATGGGTGTCGTCGCCCTCGACGAACTCACCGTAGAGGTTGGCGACCCCGAGGCTCAGGCACTGGTTCGGGTCGGCTGCGTGGGCGGTGGCCGGGGCTACGAGCCCGGCCAGTACGAGTGATCCACCGAGCGCGAGCGCTGCGGCGGGGACGGATATGCGCATGTGCAGGATCTCCGCTTACGTGCGGGGGGTGGGAGGGGTCCACCTGAAAAAGGTATGGACCAACCCGCACTCTTTCGGCCAAATGGGTGAATGGTCAAGACCAATGACCGCGTTGCCCGAACAGTCCTTTTTGCGCCCTCTTTGCATCCAGTGGGTTTACCTCTAAGTCGACATGGGAAAGCTCCGTCGCTCAGTCGGAGCGACGGCGTCCGCCCCGCGCCAAGATCGCCTGTAAGGCCGCATACCATGGACGCCGTGCCTAACACCACCCCCTTCTCCCTGCTCGCCGAGCGCTGGCAGCCCTCCGCCGCCGTGGTCAAGCGCGCCGCGTTCGCCGCGCTGGTGATGAGCGTGGTGATCGTCGTCACCGGCGGTGCCGTCCGCCTCACCGCCTCCGGCCTCGGCTGCACCACCTGGCCGCGCTGCACCGACGAGAGCCTCACGCCGACCGCCGAGATGGGCTTCCACGGCGTCATCGAGTTCGCCAACCGGATGCTCACCTACGTACTGAGCGCCGCCGTCGGCTGGGCGATCCTCGCCGCCCGCTGCTCCCGGCCCTGGCGGCGCGGCCTGTCCAAGCTCGGCTGGGCCCAGTTCTGGCTCGTGATGAGCAACGCCGTGCTCGGCGGCATCACCGTGCTGACCGGCCTCAACCCCTACACGGTGGCGCTGCACCTGATCGCCGCGATGGCCCTGGTCTGGGTCGCGACCCTGATGTGGGAGCGCAGCAAGGAGGGCGACGGCCCGGCCCGCCCGCTGGTGGCCGAGCCGATCAGGAGGCTCAGCTACGTGCTGGTCGGCGCGATCGGCCTGCTGGTGGCCGCCGGCACCCTGGTCACCGGCGCCGGCCACCACCCCGGCACGCCCCGGGACAACAAGATGGTCCCGCGCATCCCGCTGGACTACGACCGCCTCGCCCAGGCCCACGCCGACCTGGCCTTCGTCTCGATCGGCCTCTCGATCGCGGTGATCTTCGTCTTCGCCGCCGTCAAGGCCCCGCCGGCCGCCAAGGCCCGGGCCCGCGAGCTGCTGGTCGGCCTGCTGCTCCAGGGCGTGATCGGCTTCGTCCAGTACTTCACCGACGTCCCCGAGCTCCTGGTCGGCCTCCACATGCTCGGCGCCACGCTGATCTGGATCGCCGCCCTGCGCATCCCCCTCGCCCTGCGCACCCGCGAGGACGCGGAGGCAAGCGCCGAGGCCCCCGCCCCCCGGGCGCCCCAGCCCGCCACGGCCTGACAAGAAGATCTCGGAAGCGACTCTGGCCCCACCTCCCAAGCGGTGGGGCCAGAGTCGCTACTGCTACTGCTGCGGCCGGCGGCGGCAGCCTGCTCAGTCCGCTCGCAGAATCCGCGACACGTAGATCCGCGGCGGCTCCTGCCCTTCGTCCACCGCGTACTCCATCAGTCCCAGATCCCGGCGCAGAGGCGCCGAGTGCATGCCCGGCCGTCCCGGGACCGGCATGCTCAGGTGGGGGAAGGGGTTCTCGCGCAGCTCGACGATCAACGCCACGACGGCCGAGAAGACGTCCGCCGGCGTGCCCGGGTCGCCGAGAAGCTCCTCGACGGCCGGGGAAAGGGTGATCGGGTCGTCGTCCGGGAACTCGGTGCAGTCGCTCACTGCGCCCCGAGACGGCGCAGGACTGCGGACGCGGGCGTACCAGGGGCGGCACCGGCCTGGACGGCGGCGTGAATGCGGTCGCCCTCCGGGTCTTGGTACAGCTCCGCGCGCAGCCACCAGCGCTTCAGCACGCCGCCGATCGTCTCGACGTCGGCTTCGCCCATTTCCCGGTAGAACTCCATCCGCTGCGCCGGGGGCAACGCGGCGGCGACGCCGTCCTGGGTTCGCGGGACGGGTTGCCGGCCGTCGTGGTGACCGTGCAGGGGCGCTGCGCTCATCGTTCCTCCGAAGGGTCTCGTGCGGGCGGGACTGATACCAGTCTCCCCTCCCGGAACCGGAGGGGTCAGCCGCCGAGTTGGATGCCGGCCATCCGCTTCCACTCGTACTCGCCGGTCTTCACGCGCAGGCCGAGCTCGCCCTCGAAGTCGTCGTGCAGGGTGATCCCGGCCAGCTCGGCGGCCCGGCGGCCCACCGCGAAGCTGGGCGCGACCTGGTCGCCCCAGGTGCCGTCGGCGCCGACCACCACGATCCGGGTGGCGACCGCGCCGACGTACTCCACGACGCCGTCGGCACTGCCGCCGTGCTGCTCGGCGAAGGCGGTGAGGTTCTTGGCGATGCGCTTGGCACGGCGCTCGGCGCGGGCGTCCGGCGCGGCGGGGGTGGCGGTCTCTGCGCTGCTCATGCCCGCATGCTACCCAGCGGTAGGGGTACTGGCGACGGGAGCGCCGTGTGCACCGGGCCACATACTGAGGGGGTGACCTTCGACGGCTGGCCGGCCGAGGCCCTCGACTTCTACGAGCACCTCGAAGCCGACAACTCCAAGACCTTCTGGCAGTCCCACAAGGACCGGTACGAGCACGCCGTACGGGAGCCCATGGAGCTGCTGCTCGCCGAGCTGGAACCCGAGTTCGGGCCGGGAAAGATCTTCCGCCCCAACCGCGACGTCCGGTTCAGCGCCGACAAGTCCCCGTACAAGACCCACATCGGCGCCCACCTGCGGGCCGGCGGCTACGTCCAGCTCTCCGCCGACGGCCTGGCCTGTGGCAACGGGCTGTACCAGCTCGCCGCCGACCAACTGGAGCGCTACCGCGCCGCGGTCGCCGAGGACGTCTCCGGCGCCGAACTGGAGCGGGTGGTCGCCCGGGTCCGCAAGGCCGGGCCCGAGGTGGTCGGCCGGGACTCCCTGAAGTCCGCCCCGCGCGGCTACCCCAAGGACCACCCGCGGATCGCCCTGCTCCGCCACAAGGGGCTGATCGCGTGGCAGGAGTGGGCCCCGGAGCCCTGGCTGGGCACCCGGGCCGCCTACGACCGGATCACCGGATTCCTGCGGGCCTCCCAGCCCCTCAAGGACTGGCTGGACGGCCACGTCGGCCCCTCCGAACTCCCGTCCCGCTGAGCGCCCGGAAAGGCCGGGCACCCGGAAGAGGAGGAAGGCCCCGGTCGGATCGACCGGGGCCTTCTCTTCAGCACATCTCTTCAGCGCGTCACTTCAGCGCGTCACTTCACGAACGGATCCACCGCGATCACCACGAACAGCAGCGTCAGGTAGGTGATCGACCAGTGGAACAGCCGCATCTCCTTGAGCTTGGCGCCCACCACCCCGGCCTTGGCCCGCCCGTACAGCGCGTGCGCCTCCTTGAGCCAGGCCGCGCCGAGCAGCACCGCCGACACCGGGTAGAGCCAGCTGGTCTCGGCCAGCGGCCACAGCAGCAGCGAGACCCCCACCATCACCCAGGAGTAGGCGACGATCTGCTTGGCGACCGCCAGGTTGCCCTTGATCACCGGCAGCATCGGCACCCCGGCCCGGGCGTAGTCCTCGCGGACCTTCATCGACAGCGGCCAGTAGTGCGGCGGCGTCCAGAAGAAGATCACCAGGAACAGCACCAGCGCCGACCAGGAGAGCGAGTTGGTGACGGCCGCCCAGCCGACGAAGACCGGCATGCAGCCGGCGATCCCGCCCCAGACGATGTTCTGCGCGGTGCGCCGCTTCAGCCCCAGCGTGTAGACGAACACGTAGAAGAGCAGGGCGCCGAGCGCCAGCGCCGAGGACAGCCAGTTGACCAGGACGCCCAGCCAGACCGTCGACAGCACGCCGAGCGCGATGCCGAACACCAGCGCCTCGCGCGGCGAGACCATGCCGGTGACGATCGGCCGGCGCTCGGTGCGGGACATCACCGCGTCGATGTCGCGGTCGATGTACATGTTGAGGGCGTTGGCGCCGCCCGCCGAGAGGTACCCGCCGAGGACCACCTTCAGCACCAGCAGCAGGTCCGGCACACCGCGTTCCGCGAGGAACATCACCGGCACCGTGGTGATCAGCAGCAGCTCGATGATCCGCGGTTTGGTCAGTGCGACGAAGGCGCCGACACGGGCCCCGAACGGCCGTTGCGCAGGCGTCGCCCCGGTGACCCCGGCGGGACGGGATTCGACGGCGGTCACTAACACCCCAACTGAAGATGAATCCTCACAGGCGGCCACCGGAACGTTGTCTCCCGAATCGTCCGCTCTGCGCGTACCACGCCACCTTAGACGCTCCATATCTCCCCACCGGCCCCGGGGTGCCCCGGCGAGGCGGAACGCACACCCCCGGGTGAACCCCCGCCGTCCCGACCTGGAACGTTGCCGTCGCGGCCCCCGCGGGGCCGCCGCTCCGCCCTGCCGCGGCCCGGAGAGGCGAACCGGACGGATCCGGGCGAGGGTGGACAAAGGGCCCGGCCGCCGCGGCGCACGGTCGTCCACGGACCGTCCGGGGAATGACGGCCAACATGCCTGAGTTGTCCCACCACGGAGGGTGAGCCCCGGCCCGGACGGTAGGCTCGCCCAAAGAAGCGGGATCTACCCTCCGTGACCGGCACCACCACAGCGTCCGGCCCCAGCGACGTGGCCGACCCGGTCCCTCACGGGGTCACTCTTCACCATGGAAGGAGCCCTGAGACAGGGTGAGCACGACGCCGAATGCATTCGAGTGGTCGGACCTCGACGAGCGGACCGTCGACACGGCCCGCGTCCTGGCGATGGACGCGGTACAGAAGGTCGGCAACGGGCACCCCGGGACCGCCATGTCCCTGGCCCCGGCCGCCTACCTGATCTTCCAGCGCTTCCTGCGCCACGACCCCACCGACCCCGCCTGGGTCGGCCGTGACCGGTTCGTCCTCTCCCCCGGTCACACCAGCCTGACGCTCTACACCCAGCTCTACTTCTCCGGCTACGGCCTGGAGCTCGACGACCTCAAGGCGTTCCGGGTGGCGGGCAGCCGCACCCCGGGCCACCCCGAGCACGGCCACACCGCCGGCGTCGAGACCACCACCGGCCCGCTCGGCCAGGGCATCGCCAACGCCGTGGGCATGGCGATGGCCGCCCGCTTCGAGCGCGGCCTGTTCGACCCGGACGCCCCGGCCGGCGAGTCGCCGTTCGACCACACCGTCTGGGCCGTCGTCTCCGACGGCGACCTGGAGGAGGGCATCTCCGCCGAGGCCTCCTCGCTGGCCGGCCACCAGAAGCTCGGCAACCTGGTCGCCCTGTACGACGACAACCACATCTCGATCGAGGGCGACACCGAGACCGCCTTCTCCGAGGACGTCCTCAAGCGCTACGAGGCGTACGGCTGGCACGTCCAGCGCGTCACGCCGAAGGCCAACGGCGACATCGACGTCGCCGCGCTCGCCGAGGCGCTGGCCGCCGCCAAGGCCGAGACCTCCCGCCCGTCGATGATCGCCATGCGCACGATCATCGCCTGGCCGGCCCCGGACGCCCAGAACACCGCCAAGGCCCACGGCTCCGCGCTCGGCGCCGCCGAGATCGCCGCCACCAAGAAGGTCCTGGGCTTCGACCCGGAGAAGACCTTCGAGGTCAGTGACCAGGTCATCGAACACGCCCGGCTGGTCGTCAAGCGCGGCAAGGCCGCCCGCGCCGAGTGGCAGCAGACCTTCGACGCCTGGCGCACCGCCAACCCGTCGCGGGCCGCCGAGTTCGACCGCATCGAGGCCGGCGAGCTGCCCGAGGGCTGGAAGAAGGCCGTCCCGGTCTTCGAGGCCGGCAAGGACGTCGCCACCCGCAAGGCCAGCGGCGAGACCCTCAAGGCCCTCGGCGCGGTGATCCCGGAGCTGTGGGGCGGCTCGGCCGACCTCGCCGAGTCCAACCTCACCACCATCGACGAGGACAGCTCCTTCCTCCCCGAGGGCAACCCGCTGAAGACGGCCGGCCCCTACGGCCGCACCATCCACTTCGGCATCCGCGAGCACGCCATGGGCTCCACCATGAACGGCATCGCGCTGCACGGGAGGACCCGCGTCTACGGCGGCACCTTCCTGGTCTTCGCCGACTACATGCGCCCGGCCGTCCGCCTGGCCGCCCTGATGAAGCTGCCGGTCACCTACGTGTGGACGCACGACTCCATCGGCCTCGGCGAGGACGGCCCGACCCACCAGCCGGTCGAGCACCTGGCCTCGCTGCGCGCCATCCCGGGCCTGTCCGTGGTCCGCCCGGCCGACGCCAACGAGACCGCCGTCGCCTGGCGCACGGTCGTCGAGCGGCAGACCACCCACCCCGGCCCGGTCGGCCTGGCGCTCACCCGCCAGAACGTCCCGACCTTCGACCGCGCGTCCTTCGGCAGCGCCGAGGGCACCGCGAAGGGCGGCTACGTCCTGGCCGAGGCCTCCACCGGCACCCCGCAGGTGATCCTGCTCGGCACCGGCTCCGAGGTCCAGCTGGCCGTCAAGGCCCGCGAGGTCCTGGAGGCCGAGGGCATCGCCACCCGGGTCGTCTCGCTGCCGTCCTTCGAGTGGTTCCAGGAGCAGGACCAGGCCTACCGCGACAGCGTGCTGCCGCCGTCGGTCAAGGCCCGCGTCTCGGTCGAGGCCGGCATCGCCCAGGGCTGGCGCGAGCTGGTCGGCGACCACGGCCGGATCGTCTCGCTGGAGCACTTCGGCGCCTCCGCCGACTACAAGGTGCTCTTCGAGGAGTTCGGCATCACCGCCGAGCGCGTGGTCGCCGAGGCCCACAACGCGCTGCGCTCGCTCGAGGCCGTCAACCGCTAGCGGCACCGGGCCGGGGCGCCGACCGCACACCGGCGCCCCGGCCCGCCCCCACACCACCCCACAGCACGAAGAAGTAAAGGGACGGAAGCACCATGACTGACGCACTGAAGCGCCTCAGCGACGAAGGCGTGGCGATCTGGCTGGACGACCTCAGCCGCAAGCGGCTGAACACCGGGAACCTCGCCGAGCTGGTGCAGCACAAGCACGTGGTGGGCGTGACCACCAACCCGACCATCTTCCAGAAGGCCATCGGCGGCGGCGACAGCTCCTACGACGGCCAGCTGCGCGACCTCGCCGTCCGCAAGGTCACCACCGACGAGGCCGTCCGCATGATCACCACCTCGGACGTGCGGGACGCCGCCGACGTGCTGCGCCCGGTCTACGACGCGTCCAACGGCCGCGACGGCCGGGTCTCCATCGAGGTCGACCCGCGGCTGGCCCACCAGACCGCCGCCACGGTGGCCGAGGCCAAGCAGCTGTGGTGGCTGGTCGACCGCCCGAACGTGTTCATCAAGATCCCCGCCACCAAGGCCGGCCTGCCCGCGATCGCCGAGGTCATCGGCAAGGGCATCAGCGTCAACGTCACGCTGATCTTCTCGCTGGAGCGCTACAAGGCGGTCATGGACGCCTACCTGACCGGCCTGGAGGCCGCCAAGGCCAAGGGCCTGGACCTCTCCCAGATCGAGTCGGTCGCCTCCTTCTTCGTCTCCCGCGTCGACACCGAGATCGACAAGCGCCTGGAGAAGATCGGCGGCGACGCCAAGGACCTCCGCTCCAAGGCCGCCCTGGCCAACGCCCGCCTCGCCTACCAGGCCTACGAGGAGGTCTTCGGCAGCGTCGACGGCAAGACCGCCGGCAGCGCCCGCTGGAAGGCCCTGGAGGCCGCCGGCGCCAAGCCGCAGCGCCCGCTCTGGGCGTCCACCGGCGTCAAGGACCCGGCCCTGCCGGACACCCTGTACGTCACCGAGCTGGTCGCGCCCGGCACCGTCAACACCATGCCCGAGGCCACCCTGGACGCCACCGACGACCACGGCGTGGTCACCGGCGCCACCATCGTCCCGAACTACGCCGACGCCAAGGCCGTGATGGACGCCATCGCCGCCGCCGGCGTGGACTACGACGACGTGGTCCAGGTGCTGGAGGACGAGGGCGTGGAGAAGTTCGAGCAGTCCTGGAAGGAGCTGCTCGACACCGTCACCGCCTCGCTCGCGTCGTTCGCCGGCGAGAAGTGACCCCCTGCTCACAGCGCACGAAAGCGGAGCCCATCAAGTGAGCACTGATTTCCCCGAGTTGGCACCGGATTCGGACGCGGACAACCTCCCGTCGGCCCCCGTCAACCCGCTTCGCGACCCCTCCGACCGGCGGCTCCCGCGCATCGCGGGGCCGTCCGGCCTGGTCATCTTCGGGGTCACCGGTGACCTGTCCCGCAAGAAGCTGATGCCGGCCATCTACGACCTGGCCAACCGCGGCCTGCTGCCGCCGGGGTTCTCGCTCGTCGGCTTCGCCCGCCGCGAGTGGAAGGACGAGGACTTCGCCCAGGAGGTCCACGACGCGGTCAAGGAGCACGCCCGCACCCCCTTCCGCGAGGAGGTGTGGCAGCAGCTCGCCAAGGGCATGCGCTTCGTCCACGGGACCTTCGACGACGACGACGCCTTCGACAAGCTCCGCGAGACCATCCAGGAGCTGGACAAGGCGCAGGGCACCGGCGGCAACTTCGCCTTCTACCTGTCCGTCCCGCCGAAGTTCTTCCCCACCGTCGTCCAGCAGCTCAAGAAGCACGGGCTGGCCGACCCCCCGAACGGCTCCTGGCGGCGCGCCGTCATCGAGAAGCCGTTCGGCCACGACCTGGAGTCCGCCCAGGAGCTGAACCGGATCGTCCACGAGGTCTTCCCCCGGGACGAGGTCTTCCGGATCGACCACTACCTGGGCAAGGAGACCGTCCAGAACATCCTGGCGCTCCGCTTCGCCAACCAGATGTTCGAGCCGATCTGGAACCGGTCGTACGTCGACCACGTGCAGATCACCATGGCCGAGGACATCGGGATCGGCGGCCGGGCCGGCTACTACGACGGCATCGGCTCGGCCCGTGACGTCATCCAGAACCACCTGCTCCAGCTGATGGCGCTCACCGCCATCGAGGAGCCGGCGTCCTTCCACCCGAAGGCGCTGGTGGCCGAGAAGCTCAAGGTGCTCAGCGCCGTCAAGCTCCCGGCCGACCTCGGCCGGCACACCGTGCGCGGCCAGTACACGGCCGGCTGGCAGGGCGGCGAGGAGGTCGGCGGCTACCTCGACGAGGACGGCATCAACCCGGACTCCAAGACCGACACCTACGCGGCCATCAAGCTGGAGATCAACAACCGCCGCTGGGCGGGTGTGCCGTTCTACCTGCGCACCGGCAAGCGGCTGGGCCGCCGGGTCACCGAGATCGCGGTGGTCTTCCAGCGCGCCCCGTACCTGCCGTTCGACTCCTACGCCACCGAGGAGCTGGGGCAGAACGCCCTGGTCATCCGGGTGCAGCCGGACGAGGGCGTCACCGTGCGGTTCGGCTCCAAGGTGCCGGGCACCTCCTTCGAGGTCCGGGACGTCACGATGGACTTCGCCTACGGCGAGTCCTTCACCGAGTCCTCCCCGGAGGCGTACGAGCGGCTCATCCTCGACGTGCTGCTCGGCGACGCCAACCTCTTCCCCCGTCACCAGGAGGTCGAGCTCTCCTGGCAGATCCTCGACCCGATCGAGAAGTACTGGGACACCCACGGCAAGCCCGCCGAGTACCCGGCCGGCACCTGGGGCCCGGCCGAGGCGGACGAGATGCTCGCACGAGACGGCAGGAGCTGGCGCCGGCCATGAAGATCGACCTCACGAACACCACGTCCAGCAAGATCAACGCGGCGCTCATGGAGGCCCGCAGGGGCAGCGGCGCCACCGCCGCCGGCATGGTGCTCACCCTGGTGATCGTGACCGACGAGGGCAGCGCCTACGACGCCCTCAAGGCGGCCAACGACGCCTCCCGCGAGCACCCCTCGCGCACTTTGGCGGTCATCAAGCGCGCCGGGCGCTCGCCCCGGGCCCGCGCCGAGACCCGCCTGGACGCCGAGGTCCTGGTCGGCTCCGACGCCGGCTCCGGCGAGACGGTCGTCCTGCGGATGCACGGCGAACTCGCCGCGCACGCCCAGTCGGTCGTCCTGCCGCTGCTGCTGCCGGACGCCCCGGTGGTGGTCTGGTGGCCGGACAACGCGCCGCTGCACCCGGCGCAGGACCCGCTGGGCGCGCTCGCCCAGCGCCGGATCACCGACGCGGTCACCGCCGAGTCCCCGGTCGGCCAGCTCGCCCAGCGGGCCCAGAGCTACACCCCGGGCGACACCGATCTGGCCTGGACCCGGGTCACCGGCTGGCGCTCGATGCTGGCCGCCGCGCTGGACCAGCGGCCGTCGACGATCACCTCCGCGGTGGTCGAGGGCGAGTCGTACAACCCCAGCGTCGAGCTGCTCGGCCTGTGGCTGCACACCCGGCTGCACGTGCCGGTCGAGCGGGTCGTCACCAACGGTCCGGGCATCACCGCGGTGCACCTGCGCACCAAGGAGGGGGACATCACCCTCGACCGCCCGGACGGCCTGATGGGCACGCTCTCCATGCCCGGCTCGCCGGACCGCCAGGTGGCGCTCAAGCGGCGCGAGACCTCGGAGCTGATCGCCGAGGAGCTGCGCCGGCTCGACCCGGACGACATCTACGCGGCCGCCGTGCGCACGCCGGTGGACCGGCTCAAGGAGCCGGACAACGCCGGGCAGGCGGCGAACGGGACGGCCGCCGAGGACGGCGAGCAGGCCACCGAGCCGGTCGCCGAGCAGGTAGCCGAGCCGGCTCCCGCCGCCAGGAAGGCCGCCGCCAAGCGCGGCGCCAGGAAGGCGGACGCATGACCGCGGCCACCCCCCAGCTGGTCGTCCACCGGGACAAGGAGCTGATGGCCCAGGCGGCCGCGGCCCGGCTGATCACCCGGATCGTGGACGCCCAGGCCGCCCGCGGCACCGCCTCGGTGGTGCTCACCGGCGGACGCAACGGCAACGCCCTGCTGGCCGCGATCGCCGCCTCGCCGGCGCGCGACGCGGTCGACTGGGCGCGGCTGGACCTCTGGTGGGGCGACGAGCGGTTCCTGCCCTCCGCCGACCCCGAGCGCAACGCCGTGCAGGCCCGCGCCGAGCTGCTGGACGCCGTCCCGCTCGACCCGGCGCGGGTGCACGAGATGCCCGCCTCGGACGGCGCCGACGGCTCGGACGTCGACGCCGCCGCGGCCCGCTACGCGCAGGAGCTGGCGGAGGCGGCCGGACCGGGCGACCGGACCGGCGTCCCGGCCTTCGACGTGCTGCTGCTCGGCGTCGGCCCGGACACCCATGTCGCCTCGCTCTTCCCGGAGCACCCCGGCGTGCGGGAGACCGAGCTGACGGTGATCGGCGTGCGCGGCGCGCCCAAGCCGCCGCCGACCCGGATCTCGCTCACCCTCCCGGCCATCCGCAGCGCCCGCGAGGTGTGGCTGCTGGCGGCCGGCGAGGACAAGGCGGGCGCGGTGGCGGTGGCCCTGTCCGGCCCGGGCGAGCTCCAGGCGCCCGCCTCCGGCGCGCACGGCACCGGCCGCACCCTGTGGCTGCTGGACCGCGCCGCGGCGTCCCGACTGCCGCCCCAGCTGTACCCCCCGGCCTCGGCCTGAGAAACGGTGAAGGGCGCCGTCCCCCGCGGGGGACGGCGCCCTTCACCGTTTCGCCTGTGCTCAGATCTCGCCGCGGAGCTTGGCCAGCGCCTCCGCGAGGATCGCCTCGCCGTCGGCGTCGGTGCGCCGCTCGCGGACGTACGCGAGGTGGGTCTTGTACGGCTCGTTGCGGGACGGCGCGGGCGGGTTGTGCTCGTCCTGGCCGGCCGGGAAGCCACAACGCGGACAGTCCCAGGTCTCCGGGATCACCGCTTCGGCCGCGAAGCTCGGCCGGGTCTCGTGCTTGTTCGCGCACCAGAAGGAGATCCGGTTGCGGGGGGCGGATTCGCCGCGCTCCGCCTCGCCCATCGGGCCGGCTCCGACCCTGCTGCCACGGATGGCGTTGCCACTTGCCACGGTCTGACTCCCTGCGTGCTGGTGCGCCGACGCGCGCGACGCGCGTCGGTGGCGAAAGTCGTCCTAGTGTAAGCAGGAGTTAAGCATGCGCCACCCACCGGCTCCGCCCCGGACCTTTCCAGGATAGGCCGCGGGGCGACGGGGCGTCAGAGGTATGTCATCCCTTGTACTTCATGACCAGACCGAGCACCACGAGGGACGCGAACCAGCCGAGGCCGACCACGACCGTGATGCGGTCCAGGTTGCGCTCGGCGACCGCCGAACCGCCACCGGTGGACATCGCGCCGCCACCGAACATGTCCGACAGGCCGCCGCCCTTCCCCTTGTGCAGCAGCACCAGGAGGATCATCAGCAGGCTGAAGACGATCAGGGCAATCGAGAACCCGAGAACCACGACGGGACCAACTCTCTCGTATCTTCGGCGAAGGGGCCGGACCACGTCGGGTGGTCCGGCCCCAAAGCCTACGTTGCTGCGGCGGCGTTAGCCTACTGCCTGCTCACGGTACCGCACGATCTTGACGAACTCGTCGGCGTCCAGCGAGGCTCCGCCGATCAGGCCGCCGTCGATGTCCGGCTTGGCCATCAGGCCGGCCGCGCTCGACGACTTCACCGAACCGCCGTAGAGCACCCGGACCTTGCCGGCCAGCTCGGCGCCGTACAGCTCGGCGATCCGCGCGCGGATCGCGGCGCAGACCTCCTGGGCGTCCTCGGGGGTCGCCACCTCGCCGGTGCCGATCGCCCAGACCGGCTCGTAGGCGACCACGATGGACTCGGCCTGCTCGGCCGGGACGTCCTGCAGCGCGCCGTCGAGCTGGGCCAGCGTGTGCTCGACGTGGGTGCCGGCCTTGCGGACCTCCAGCGGCTCGCCGATGCACAGGATCGGGGTGATCCCGCTGCGGTAGGCGGCCTTGACCTTGGCGTTGACGATCTCCTCGTTCTCGCCGTGGTACTGGCGGCGCTCCGAGTGGCCGATCACCGCGTAGGCGCACTTCAGCTTGGCCAGCATCGGGCCGGAGACCTCGCCGGTGTAGGCGCCGCCGTCGTGCTGCGAGATGTCCTGCGAGCCGTACTTGATCTTCAGCTTGTCGCCGTCGACCAGGGTCTGCACCGAGCGGAGGTCGGTGAAGGGCACCAGGACGGCCACCTCGACCGCCTGGTAGTCCTTGTCGGCCAGCGCGAAGGCCAGCTTCTGGGTGTGCTGGATGGCCTCAAGGTGGTTGAGGTTCATCTTCCAGTTGCCCGCCATCAGCGGGAGACGCTCAGTCATGCGTGATTCAGCCTTCCAGGGCGGTGAGACCGGGGAGCCGCTTGCCCTCCAGGTACTCCAGGCTCGCGCCACCGCCGGTCGAGATGTGCCCGAACTTCGTCTCGTCGAAGCCCAGGGTGCGGACGGCCGCGGCGGAGTCGCCGCCACCGACCACGGAGAACGCGTCACTGTCGAGCAGGCCCTGCGCCACGGCCGCGGTGCCGCCGGCGAAGTCCGGGTGCTCGAAGACGCCCATCGGGCCGTTCCAGAACACCGTCTTCGCGTCGGCCAGCTTCTCGGCGAACAGCTTGCGGCTCTCCGGGCCGATGTCCAGGCCCAGCTGGTCGGCCGGGATCGCGTCCACGGCGACGACCGAGTGGGCCGTGGGGGCCTTGGCCTTGAGGTCCGGGAAGCCCCCGGAGACCACGACGTCCGTCGGCAGGACGAACTCGACGCCCCGCTCCTTCGCCTCCGCCAGGTAGCCCTGGACGGTCGGGATCTGGTCCTCCTGCAGCAGCGAGGTGCCGACCTCGTGGCCCTGGGCCTTGAGGAAGGTGAAGACCATGCCGCCGCCGATCAGGATCCGGTCGGCCTTCTCCAGCAGGTTCTCGATCACGCCGACCTTGTCGGAGACCTTGGAGCCGCCGAGCACCACCACGTACGGGCGCTCGACGTCCTCCGTGAGGCGCTTGAGCACGCCCACCTCGGTGGCGATCAGGTCGCCGGCCGCGTGCGGCAGCAGCGCCGGCAGGTCGAACACCGAGGCGTGCTTGCGGTGCACCGCGCCGAAGCCGTCGCCCACGTAGAGGTCGGCCAGCGCGGCCAGCTCACCGGCGAAGGCCGCGCGCTCGGCGTCGTCCTTGCTGGTCTCACCCGCGTTGAAGCGCAGGTTCTCGAGCAGCGTGACCTCGCCGTCGGCCAGGGCGGCGACGGTGGCCTTCGCGCTCTCGCCCACGGTGTCGGTCGCGAAGGCGACCGGCCTGCCGAGGATCTCGCCGAGGCGGACGGCCACCGGCGCGAGGGAGAACTGCGGGTCCGGCGCGCCCTTGGGGCGGCCGAGGTGGGAGGCGACGACGACCTTCGCGCCGCGCTCGACGAGCTTGGCGATGGTCGGGGCGACGGCACGGATCCGGCCGTCGTCGGTGATCGTGCCGTCGGACAGCGGAACGTTGAGGTCCGCGCGGACGAACACGCGCCTACCGGCGACGTCCAGATCTTCGATGGTCTTCACGGTCTTCGGTCTCCTGGCGAGATGGTGGAGCAGGGGACGGCACAACGTTGTGCCGTCCATGGGGAGTTGAGGGTGCGCAGACGGAGGGCCCGGTCGGCTTCGCACATGCCTTCCGGGCCCTCCCCCCTACTTCACGTCAGCTCCCGCTGCGTCAGAGCCCGGCACCGACGAGGGTGGTCAGGTTGACGAGGCGGTTCGAGTAGCCCCACTCGTTGTCGTACCAGCCGAAGATCTTGACCTGGTTGCCCTGGGCCATGGTCATCAGCGAGTCGAAGATCGTGGAGAACGGCGAGTTCACGATGTCGGAGGAGACGATCGGGTCCTCGGTGTACTGCAGGATGCCCTTGAGGGTGGTCTCGGAGGCCTTCTTGAAGGCCTCGTTGACCTCGGCGACGGTGACGTCGCGCTCCAGGGTGACCACGAGGTCGGTGATCGAGCCGGTCGGGACCGGGACGCGCAGCGAGGTGCCGTCCAGCTTGCCCTTGAGCTCCGGCAGGACCAGCGCGGTGGCCTTGGCGGCACCGGTCGAGGTCGGGATGATGTTGAGGGCCGCGGCGCGGGCGCGACGCAGGTCCTTGTGCGGGAAGTCCAGGGTGACCTGGTCGTTGGTGTACGCGTGCACCGTGGTCATCAGACCCTTGACGATGCCGAAGTTCTCGTTCAGCACCTTGGCCAGCGGCGCCACACAGTTGGTGGTGCAGGAGGCGTTGGAGATGACGGTGTGCTTGTCACCGTCGTACTTCTCGTCGTTGACGCCCATGACGATGGTGATGTCCTCGTCGGTGGCGGGCGCGGAGATGATGACCTTCTTGGCGCCGGCCGCGACGTGCTTCTTCGCCGCCTCGGCCTTGGTGAAGATGCCGGTCGACTCGATGACGATGTCCACGCCCAGCTCGCCCCAGGGGAGGTTGGCCGGGTCGCGCTCGGCGATGACCTTGAAGGTCTTGCCGTTGACGGTGATGCTGTCGGCGGTGTGCGACACCTCGCCCGGGAAGGTGCCCAGGATCGAGTCGTACTTGAGCAGGTGCGCCAGGGTCTTGGTGTCGGTCAGGTCGTTGACACCGACGATCTCGATGTCCGCGCCCTGGGCCTGAACCGCACGGAAGAAGTTGCGGCCGATGCGGCCGAATCCGTTGATGCCTACCCGGATCGTCACGAACCGATCTCCTCGTTAGGTACGCCGGACGCTATGCCGACGGGGTGGAATTTTGGGATGTCCCCGACCGCCTATGACCCTACCCCTCCGAGGCCGGGTAGAGCACATCAGGCGCCCGCGCAACCCCTGGCGTGGCGCGTGTTCACAACAATTCCAGGTCGTCCGGCCTTGCCCTCCCGGGCAGTTGGTCCCGGCCCCGCGCGAGGGCCCCGGCGACACCCCGTCCCACCCTCCGGACACGGCTCCGCCGGTGCCCGCGGGAAGCGGACACCGGCGGAGGGAACGACACCGGGAGCGGCGTCGTCAGTTGAGCGCCATCTCGTCGGTCAGGTTGGCCTCGGTGCTCGGCAGGCCGAGCTCGGAGGCGCGCTTGTCGGCCATCGCCAGCAGCCGGCGGATCCGCCCGGCCACCGCGTCCTTGGTCAGCGGCGGGTCGGCGAGCGCGCCCAGTTCCTCCAGCGAGGCCTGCTTGTGCTGCATCCGCAGCTGGCCGGCGGCGGCCAGGTGCTCGGGCACCTCGTCGCCGAGGATCTCCAGCGCGCGCTGCACCCGGGCGCCGGCCGCCACCGCGGCCCGGGCCGAGCGGCGCAGGTTGGCGTCGTCGAAGTTGGCCAGCCGGTTGGCGGTGGCCCGCACCTCGCGGCGCATCCGGCGCTCCTCCCAGGCCAGCACCGACTCGTGCGCGCCGAGCCGGGTGAGCAGCGCGCCGATCGCGTCGCCGTCGCGGATCACCACCCGGTCGACCCCGCGCACCTCGCGGGCCTTGGCCGGGATGCCGAGCCGGCGGGCGGCGCCGACCAGGGCGAGGGCCGCCTCCGAGCCGGGGCAGGTGATCTCCAGCGAGGACGAGCGGCCGGGTTCGGTGAGCGAGCCGTGCGCCAGGAACGCCCCGCGCCAGGCCGCCTCGGCGTCGCAGGTGGCGCCGGAGACCACGGCCGGGGGCAGACCGCGGATCGGGCGGCCGCGGCCGTCCACGAGGCCGGTCTGGCGCGCGAGCAGCTCGCCGTCCTTGACCACCCGGACCACGTACCGGCTGCCGCGCCGCAGGCCGCCGGGGGCCATCACGACCAGGTCCGAGGAGTGTCCGAAGATCTCCAGCAGATCCTTGCGCAGACGCCGCGCGGCGGCTCCGGTGTCGAGCTCCGCCTCGATCACGATCCGGCCGCTCACGATGTGCAGCCCGCCCGCGAACCGCAGGATCGCCGACACCTCCGCCTTGCGGCAGCAGGCCCGGGTGACCGGGAGCCGGCTGATCTCGTCCTTCACCGCTGGAGTCATCGCCATGGCCCGATCCTTCCATGTGTCCGGAAAATCCGGTCGTACGCCGCCGCCAAGAGCTCAGGGTCGTGTCGCGGCGTGCCGTCGGTACGGGCGACCCGGCCGAGCACCAGGGCTGCTCCCATCCGCTCGGCGGCCTTTTCCAGTCCGGCCAGGTCCGCCTGGCCGAAGGCGCCGCCGGTGACGGCGCGCTCGTCCACCAGGATCGCATCCACCGCGAGGTCGGGTGCGTGGTCGGCGATGACCTCCAGGTGACGCTGCGGGGTGAAGCCCTCGGTCTCGCCGGGCTGCGGGGCCAGGTTCAGGGTGAGCAGCCGGCGGGCGCGGGTCTCCACCAGCGCCTTGGCCAGCTCGGGCACCAGCAGGTGCGGCAGCACGCTGGTGAACCAGGAGCCGGGGCCGAGCACCACCCAGTCCGCCTCCCGGACGGCGGTGACCGCCTCCGGCACGGCGGGCGGCTCGTCCGGCAGCAGCCGGACGGACTGCACGGTGCCGGAGGTGACCGCCACGTTGGCCTGGCCGCGGACGGCGGCCAGCTCGGCCGGGAAGGCCGGGTCGTGGCCGCGCACCACCGCCTCGATGTCCAGCGGCACCGCCGACATCGGCAGCACCCGGCCCTGCACGTTGAGCAGCCGGCCGACCCAGTCCAGGGCGGCGACCGGGTCGCCGAGCTTCTCCCAGAGCGCCACGATCAGCAGGTTGCCGACGGCGTGGCCGCCCAGCTCGCCGGTGCCGGTGAAGCGCTGCTGGATCACCTCGGACCAGGTGCGGCCCCAGTCGTCGTCGCCGCAGAGCGCGGCGAGCGCCTTGCGCAGGTCGCCGGGGGGCAGCACCCCGAGCTCCTCGCGGAGCCGCCCGCTGGAGCCGCCGTCGTCGGCGACGGTGACCACGGCGGTGAGGTCGGAGGTGAGCCGGCGCAGCGCGGACAGCGAGGCGGACAGGCCCTGGCCGCCGCCGAGCGCGGTGATCCGCGGGGCCTGGTTGCTCCGGGCCGCCTGGCTGGTCCGGGGGGCCGGGTGGGGACGGGAGGGGCCGGTGCGGGCCGCCCCGGAGCGGGGCCGGCCGGTCCCGGTGGACCGGGCCGGGGCCCCACTCCGGTCGGCGGTCCTGTTCTGGAACTGCCGCCCGGGCACGTATCCCGTCACACCTACCTCGCGTTCCTGTCGCCCGCCGCCGGCCTCCGCCGGCGGCCCGGCAGGGCGCGGCGGCTACTCCCGTCCCATGTCACGGTGGACGAGCACCGTTTCCACTCCGTCGGCGATGAGACGCTTCGTCAGGCGCTCGGACATCGCGACACTGCGGTGCTTGCCACCGGTGCAGCCTACGGCAAGGGTCATGTAACGCTTCCCCTCGCGGCGATAGCCCTCGGTGACGATGCGCAGCAGCTCGGCGTAGCCGTTGAGGAACTCGTTGGCTCCGGGCTGCTGGAACACGTAGTCGGCGACGTCCGCGTCGGTGCCGGTGCGGGCCCGCAGTTCGGGCACCCAGTGCGGGTTGGGCAGGAAGCGGCAGTCCACCACGAGGTCGGCGTCGACCGGCAGGCCGTACTTGAAGCCGAAGGACATCACGGTGGCCCGCAGCTCGGGCTCGTCGTGGTCGGCGAACTGGGCGTCGAGCTTGGCGCGCAGCTGGTGGACGTTGAGGTTGGAGGTGTCGATCACCAGGTCGGCCTCGCCGCGCAGCTCGCGCAGCAGGTCGCGCTCCTGGGCGATGCCGTCGACGATCCGGCCGTCGGCCTGCAGCGGGTGCGGGCGGCGCACGCTCTCGAAGCGGCGCACCAGCGCCTCGTCGGAGGAGTCCAGGAAGACGACGCGCAGCCGCACGCCGCGCTTCTCCAACTCGTCCAGCGAGGTCAGCAGGTCGTCGAAGAACTGCCGGCCGCGGACGTCCACCACGGCGCCGATCCGGGCGACGTTGCCCTGCGAGCGGGCGCCGAGGTCGACCATGGTGGGGATCAGGGCCGGCGGCAGGTTGTCCACCACGAACCAGCCCAGGTCCTCCAGGCACTTGGCGGCGGTGGAGCGGCCCGCTCCGGACATGCCGGAGATGATCACCAGCTCCGGGGTGTTCTCGCCGCCGGCCTCGGGCCTGGCGGTCCCCCCGTAATCGGACACGGTCACTTCGGTTCCCCGCTCTCGGTGGTTCTGCTGTGGAGAACGCGCGTCACGCGGGCATGCTTCCCCGTGCCACTCGGACGAGTGGCACGGGGGCACGCCGGCTGACGGGCGGCGTCGGCCGTCATTGCGTCTCCTGGATGGGTGCGGTCTCGGGCTCGGGCGCCGAGGGCGCCGGCTCGTCGGCGCCGTCCTCGATGATCTCGCCCGTGGCGGTGTTCACGGCGGGTGCGGCAGGTGTACGGGACGACAACGCCGCCGCAACGGTCTCCGCCGTCCGCCGGCCGATGCCGGGGACGGCGCAGAGTTCGTCGACGGTGGCCGCCCGGAGCTTCTTCAGCGAGCCGAAGTGCTTGAGCAGCGCTTGACGGCGAGTCTCGCCGAGCCCGGGGACGGAGTCCAGTTCTCCGGCGGTGAGTCGCTTGGAACGCTTGCCCCGCTGGTAGGTGATGGCGAAGCGGTGGGCCTCGTCGCGGACCCGCTGGAGCAGGTAGAGGCCCTCGCTGCTGCGCGGGAGCACGACCGGGTCGTCCTCGCCGGGCAGCCAGACCTCCTCCAGGCGCTTGGCCAGGCCGCACAGGGCGACGTCGTCGATGCCGAGTTCGTCCAGGGCCCGCCGGGCGGCGGCGACCTGGGGCTGTCCGCCGTCGACGACGAGCAGTTGGGGCGGGTAGGCGAAGCGCTTGGGGCGGCCGTCCTCGCCGCGGTGGCCGTCCGCGTCCGGGCCGTCGGCGTCGGTGCCCTCCGGCTCCTCGGGGACGGCCCACTCGCCGGTCTGCTCGCGCTCCTGGAGGTAGCGGCGAAAGCGGCGGCTGATCACCTCGTGCATCGAGCGGACGTCGTCCTGGCCCTCGAAGCCCTTGATCTGGAAACGGCGGTACTCGCTCTTGCGGGCCAGGCCGTCCTCGAAGACGACCATGGAGGCGACCACGTCCTCGCCCTGGAGGTGGGAGATGTCGAAGCACTCGATGCGCAGCGGGACGCTGTCGAGTTCGAGGGCGTCGGCGATCTCCTGGAGGGCGCGGCTGCGGGTGGTGAGGTCGGAGGCGCGCTTGGTCTTGTGCAGGGCGAGCGCCTGTTGGGCGTTGCGCTGCACGGTGGCCATCAGGTCCTTCTTGTCGCCGCGCTGCGGGATGCGCAGGTCGACCTGGGCGCCGCGCAGGCCGCTCAGCCAGTCGCGGACCGGCTCGACGGGGTCGGGCAGGGCGGGGACCAGCACCTCGCGGGGGACGGACTCGCTGCCGCCGCCGTAGAGCTGCTGGAGGGCGTGCTCGACCAGCCCGGCGGTGTCGACGTCCTCGACCTTGTCGGTGACCCAGCCGCGCTGGCCGCGGACCCGGCCGCCGCGGACGTGGAAGATCTGGACGGCGGCCTCCAGTTCGTCCTCGGCGACGGCGAGCAGGTCGGCGTCGGTGGCGTCGGCGAGGACGATGGCGTTCTTCTCCATGGCCCGCTTGAGCGCGCCGATGTCGTCGCGCAGCCGGGCCGCCTTCTCGTACTCCAGGCCGGCGGCGGCCTCCCGCATCTCGGTCTCCAGCCGGCGCAGGTAGTTGCCGGTGCGGCCGGCCATGAAGTCGCAGAAGTCCTCGGCGAGGGCGCGGTGCTCCTCGGCCGAGACCCGGCCGACGCAGGGCGCGGCGCACTTGCCGATGTAGCCGAGCAGGCAGGGGCGGCCGACCTGGCGGGCGCGCTTGAAGACGCCGTTGGAGCAGGTGCGGATGGGGAAGACGCGCAGCAGCAGGTCGACGGTCTCGCGGATCGCCCAGGCGTGGCCGTAGGGGCCGAAGTAGCGCACGCCCTTCTTGTGGGCGCCGCGCATCACCTGGACCCGCGGGTACTCCTCGTTGAGGGTGACGGCGAGTTCCGGATAGCTCTTGTCGTCGCGGTACTTGACGTTGAACCGGGGGTCGAACTCCTTGATCCAGGAGTACTCCAGCTGGAGCGCCTCGACCTCGGTGGCGACGACGGTCCACTCCACCGAGGCGGCGGTGGTGACCATGGTCGCGGTGCGCGGGTGCAGCCCGGCGAGGTCCTGGAAGTAGGAGGAGAGCCGGGGGCGCAGGCTCTTGGCCTTGCCGACGTAGATGACCCGCCCGTGGGCGTCTCGGAACTTGTAGACACCGGGCGAGGCGGGGATCGCACCCGGCGCCGGGCGGTAGGTGGACGGGTCAGCCATGGGTCCACCGTACCGACTCGGGCCGGGGGCGCGTGCGGGAGATCAACTGCTTCAGCGCGGGGTCACCTTGAGGTTGCCGCCCTCGACCGCGACCGTGTACTCGGGCAGCGGGGACTTGGCCGGGCCGTCCAGCACGGCGCCGTCGGTGATGCCGAACAGGCTGCTGTGACAGGGGCACTGGATCTGCTGGTTCTTGACCTGGTCGACGATGCAGCCGGCGTGGGTGCACTTGGCGCTGAACGCCTTGAACTGGCCCTCGGCGGGCTGGGTGACGACGATCTTCTTCTCGCGGTAGACGGTGCCGCCGCCGACCGGCACGGCGGACGCGGGGCCGACGTCGACCGGGGACTTGGCGGCGGATCCGGAGTCGGCGGAGGAGGACGAGGAGCAGCCGGAGAGGGCGACGGTACCGCCGGCGGCGAGGACGGCCGCGGCTCCGCAGAGCAGGGTGCGGCGGGTGGGGGCGGGGCTGTCGGGGGCCTCGGGCATGGCGTTCGCTCCTGGTCTCGCGGGGGCTCGCGGCTGCGGGCCGCCGGGAAGTCTATGCGGCCTCACGGCGACCGCCCCCGGTGAGTCCGGGGGCGGTCGCCGTCGGGCGCGGGCTACTTCTTGGCGGCCACCGCCCGCTTGCGCGGAGCCGCGGTCCTGGCGGGCGCCTTGGCCGTCTTGGCGGCCGTCGCCTTGGCCGCCGCCCTGGCCGGCTTCTTGACCGGGGCGTCGGCGAAGTCGCCCGGCAGGATGTCGCGCAGGAACTTGCCGGTGTGGCTCTCCGGGACGGCCGCGATCTCCTCGGGGGTGCCCTCGGCGACCACGGTGCCGCCGCCGGAGCCGCCCTCGGGGCCCATGTCGACGATCCAGTCGGCGGTCTTGATGACATCGAGGTTGTGCTCGATGACGATCACCGTATTGCCCTTGTCCACCAGGCCGGTGAGCACCTTGATCAGCTTGCTGATGTCCTCGAAGTGCAGACCGGTGGTGGGCTCGTCCAGCACGTAGACGGTCCGGCCGGTGGAGCGCTTCTGCAGCTCGGAGGCGAGCTTGACGCGCTGGGCCTCGCCGCCGGAGAGGGTCGGCGCGGACTGGCCGAGCCGGACGTAGCCGAGGCCGACGTCGTTGAGCGTCCGCAGGTGGCGGGCGATCGCCGGGACGGCCTCGAAGAAGCCGAGGGCCTCCTCGATCGGCATGTCCAGCACCTCGGCGATGGACTTGCCCTTGTAGTGGACCTCCAGCGTCTCCCGGTTGTACCGGGCGCCGTGGCAGACCTCGCACGGCACGTAGACGTCCGGCAGGAAGTTCATCTCGATCTTGATGGTGCCGTCGCCGGAGCAGTTCTCGCAGCGGCCGCCCTTGACGTTGAACGAGAACCGGCCGGGCAGGTAGCCGCGGACCTTGGCCTCCTGGGTCTCCGCGAACAGCCGCCGGACGTGGTCGAACACGCCGGTGTAGGTGGCCGGGTTGGAGCGCGGGGTGCGGCCGATCGGCGACTGGTCGACGTGCACCACCTTGTCCACCAGGTCGGTGCCGGTGATCCGGGTGTGCCGGCCGGGCACCGTGCGGGCGCCGTTCAGCTCCCGGGCGAGGTGGGTGTAGAGGATGTCGTTGACCAGGGTGGACTTGCCCGAGCCGGAGACACCGGTGATCGCGGTGAAGGTGCCGAGCGGGAAGCCGACCGTGACGTCCTTGAGGTTGTGCTCGCGGGCGCCGTGCACGGTGAGCTGGCGCTTCCTGTCCCGCCCGCGCCGGGTGTCCGGGATCGGGATGGAGCGCTTGCCGGAGAGGTACTGGCCGGTCAGCGACTCCTTGTTGCCGAGCAGCTGCTTCAGCGAGCCGGAGTGCACCACCTTGCCGCCGTGCTCGCCGGCGCCGGGGCCAATGTCGACCACCCAGTCGGCCATCTTGATGGTGTCCTCGTCGTGCTCGACGACGATCAGCGTGTTGCCGATGTCGCGCAGCCGCACGAGGGTCTCGATCAGCCGGTGGTTGTCGCGCTGGTGCAGGCCGATGGACGGCTCGTCCAGCACGTAGAGCACGCCGACCAGGCCGGAGCCGATCTGGGTGGCGAGCCGGATGCGCTGGGCCTCGCCGCCGGAGAGGGTGCCGGCCGCGCGGTCCAGCGAGAGGTAGTCCAGGCCGACGTCGACCAGGAAGCGCAGCCGCTCGTTGACCTCCTTGAGGACCCGCTCGGCGATCTGCTTGTCCCGGGCGTTGAGCTTCATCGCGCCGAGGAAGTCCGAGCAGTCGCTGATCGACATCGAGGAGACGTCGGCGATCGAGCGGCCCTCGACGGTGACCGCGAGCACCACCGGCTTGAGCCTGGTGCCCCGGCAGGTCGGGCAGGGCACCTCGCGCATGTAGCCCTCGAAGCGCTCGCGGCTGGAGTCGCTCTCGGCCTCCTGGTGGCGGCGCTGGATGAACGGCACCGCGCCCTCGAAGCCGGTGCTGTAGGAGCGGTCGCGCCCGTACCGGTTGCGGTAGCGGACCTGCACCTGGTGCTTGTGGCCGTGCAGCAGCGCCTTCTTGGCCCGGGCCGGCAGCCCGGCCCAGGGGATGTCGGTGCGGAAGCCCAGCTCCCCGGCCAGGGCGTCGATCAGCCGCTGGAAGTACTCCTTGGTGTGGCCGCCGGACCACGGGTGGATGGCGCCCTCGTCCAGCGAGCGCTCCTCGTCGGGCACCACCAGCTCCGGGTCCACCTCCATCCGGTTGCCGAGGCCGGAGCAGTCCGGGCAGGCGCCGAACGGCGAGTTGAAGGAGAACGAGCGCGGCTCCAGCTCCTCGAACGACACGTCGTCGTACGGGCAGTAGAGGTGCTCGGAGTACATCCGCTCGCGCTCGGGGTCGTCCTCGGGGAGGTCGACGAAGTCGAGCACGACCATGCCGCCGCTCAGCCGCAGGGCGGTCTCCACCGAGTCGGTCAGGCGGCGCTTGGCGCTCTCCTTGACGGTGAGGCGGTCGATCACCACCTCGACGGTGTGCTTCTCCTGCTTCTTCAGCTTGGGCGGCTCGGCGAGCTGGACCGTCTCGCCGTCCACCCGGGCGCGGGCGTAGCCCTTGGACTGGAGGTCGGCGAAGAGGTCGACGAACTCGCCCTTGCGCTCGCGGACCACCGGGCTGAGCACCTGGAAACGGGTGCCCTCGGCGAGTTCGAGCACCTTGTCGACGATGGCCTGCGGGGACTGCTTGGCGATCGGGCGGGAGCAGTGCGGGCAGTGCGGCTTGCCGATCCGGGCGAACAGCAGGCGGAGGTAGTCGTAGACCTCGGTGATGGTGCCGACGGTCGACCGCGGGTTGCGGTTGGTGGACTTCTGGTCGATCGAGACGGCCGGGGAGAGGCCCTCGATGAAGTCCACGTCGGGCTTGTCCATCTGGCCGAGGAACTGGCGGGCGTAGGACGACAGCGACTCGACGTAGCGGCGCTGGCCCTCGGCGAAGATGGTGTCGAAGGCGAGCGAGGACTTGCCGGAGCCGGAGAGGCCCGTGAAGACGATGAGGGAGTCGCGGGGCAGGTCGAGCGAGACGTTCTTGAGGTTGTGCTCGCGAGCACCGCGGACGATGAGGCGGTCGGCCACTGCTTCTGGCGCCTTTCTCCGGGGCGAGAGGGCTGGGAATCGAAAGGTGTACTTCTTCCAGGATGCGGCAGCCAGCCTACTAGCTCACGCGTTCGATTAACGACCATGTCCAGCCGGGTCCACCCGAACGAGTGAGGACGGTCCGCGAAGCCTTGACGCGCGGTCCGAAAAGCCCCTGCTCAGGAGCGAGCAACGGCGGTAGCGTCGTCCCCGGCGTCACCCCTTCAACGAGCGGAGCCCCACGCGGGCAACGCGCCGACCCTCCTGGAAGGCCGATCCGATGACCGACCCGCAGTCCGCCACCACCGCCGCCACCACCGCCGCCGCCCGCGCCGCGCACTACCTCGCGCTGGTCGAGGAGAGCACCCGCCACCTGCTGCACAGCGCCGCCGAGCTCAAGCCCGACGCGGTCGCCGAGCCCTCCGCGCTGCCCGGCTGGACCCGCGGCCACGTCCTGGCCCACCTCGCCCGCAACGCCGACTCCCTGGTCAACCTGCTGGACGGCGCCCGCACCGGCACCGACATCCCGCAGTACGCGAGCCCGGACGCCCGCAACCAGGACATCGAGGAGGGCGCGCCCCGCCCGGCGGACGTCCAGCTCGCCGACCTGCGCGCCACCGACGAGCGGTTCACCGCGGCCGCCGCCCTGCTGCCCGCCGAGGCCTGGGCCGCCGAGGTCCGGCACAGCAGCGGCCTGGTCTTCCCGGCCTCCGACATCCCCTGGAAGCGCATGGCGGAGGTCGAGTACCACCACGTCGACCTGGGCGCCGGCTACACCCCCGCGCACTGGCCGGCCGAGTTCGCGTCCGCCGAGTTCCGCCGCCTCGGCGGCAAGCTGGCCGGCGCCGACCTGCCCGCCGTCGAACTGCTCGCCGAGGACACCGCCGAGCGCGCCGTGATCGGCACCGGCACCCCCGCCCTGACCGTCGAGGGCCCGGTCCGCGCCCTGCTCGCCTGGCTCTCGGGCCGCGCCGACGGCGACGGCCTGCGCCGCACCGCCGGCACCTCGCTGCCCGTCCTGCCCCCGCTGGGCTGAGCGGCCCGCGGGCACGGTTGTGCGCGAGGATGACCGTGAACACGTAGACCGGCGAGGGAAGGACCGGACGGATGACGTACCACGGAGCGGTCAAGGTCGGCGGGCCGCCGGACGTGCGCGAGCTGGCGCACCTGATCATCACCAAGGTGGCGGTCGGCCCGTACGACAACAACGCCTACCTGTTGCGCTGCCGGGACACCGACGAGCAGCTGCTGATCGACGCGGCGGCGGACGCGCCGGTGCTGCTGGAGACGGTCGGCGAGAGCCTGGCCACCGTGGTCACCACCCACCGGCACCGTGACCACTGGAACGCGCTGGAGGAGGTGGTCGCCGCCACCGGAGCGCGCACCGCGGCCGGCGAGCACGACGCGGAGGGCATCGACGTCCCCACCGCGCTGCCGCTCGCGGACGGCGACACCCTCGCGGTGGGCCGCTGCGCGCTGACCGTCCGGCACCTGGTCGGCCACACCCCCGGGGCGATCGTGCTGGTCTACGACGACCCGCAGGGCCACCCGCACGTGTTCACCGGCGACTGCCTCTTCCCGGGCGGGGTCGGCAACACCTGGGGCGACCGGGAGGCCTTCGCGAGCCTCTTCCGGGACGTCAACGAGAAGATCTTCGACGCCCTGCCGGACGAGGCCTGGGTCTATCCCGGCCACGGCAACGACACCACCCTCGGTGCCGAGCGCCCGCACCTGTCCGAGTGGCGCGAGCGCGGCTGGTAGCCGCCGGACGCGAAAGGGGCGGGCCCGCGACCGTTGCTCGGTCGCGGGCCCGCGTTCGTCGGACGTCCTCGTCGGACGTCCTCCGTCAGGCGTCCAGCTTCTGCTGCTCGTCCGGCTCGGCCAGGGCGGCCTTCTTGGAGGCCATCAGGCTGGTCACGGTGGTGATGGCGAGGACCACCACGATGAAGCCCAGCGAGAACGGGATGCCGATCTCCGGCACGTGCACGCCCTGCTCGTGCAGCGCGTGCAGCACCAGCTTCACGCCGATGAAGCCCAGGATCACCGACAGGCCGTACGAGAGGTGGACCAGCTTCTTCAGCAGGCCGCCGATCAGGAAGTACAGCTGGCGCAGGCCCATCAGGGCGAACGCGTTGGCGGTGAAGACGATGTACGGGTCCTGGGTCAGGCCGAAGATCGCCGGGATCGAGTCCAGCGCGAACAGGACGTCGGTGGTGCCGATCGCCAGCATGACGATCAGCATCGGGGTCATCAGCCGGCGGCCGTTCTCCCGGATGAAGAGCTTGGTGCCGTGGTACTTGTCGGTCGACGGGAAGCGCTTCTCGATCGACTTGAGGAGGCGGTTCTCCTCGAACTCCTCTTCCTCCTCGTCGGCCCGCGCCTCCTTGATCAGCTTCCACGCCGTCCAGATGAGGAAGCCGCCGAAGATGAAGAAGACCCAGGAGAACTGGGCGACCAGCGCGGCACCGCCGGCGATGAAGACCGCGCGCAGCACCAGGGCGATGATCACACCGAACATCAGCACGCGCTGCTGGTAGATCCTGGGCACCGCGAACTTGCCCATGATCAGGATGAACACGAAGAGGTTGTCGACGCTGAGCGACTTCTCGGTGATGTAGCCGGCGAAGAACTCACCCGCCGGCGTCGCGCCGGAGTGCCACCAGAGGAAACCGCCGAAGATCGCCGCCAGCACGATCCAGACGGTGGTCCAGATGCCGGCTTCCTTGATCGACACCTCGTGCGGCTTGCGGCCGCCGATGAAGAAATCGGCGGTGATCAGGGCCAACAGCACCACGATGGTGCCGACCCAGAGGCTTACGGAAACGTCCACTACTGCTCCTCCGGCAGGTAGGCGAGACAGTCATCGTCACTGCCGGAGGTCTCTTCCGCCCGTCGGGCGCGCTGCGGCGCGTCCGCGGACCAGCGCCCCGGGGCACCGCGACGGGTGCCCGTGATGACGGGGACGACTGCGTGGGAATACTCCCCTCCGCTGCAAGAAGGGTAACAGCATCCCAAAACAAAGGTAAAGAAGGTAAAGGCCCGTCAGTTCCGCGGGCCGCGAGACCGCCCTCCCGGGCCCCCGGGGGCCGCTACAGGAAGGGCTCGATGGCCGGCAGCAGGTCCTGGAAGGTCCGGCCCTTGGCCGGGGCGCCGATCGCCTGCATCTCCCAGCCGCCGCTGCCGTCCCGGAACACCTTCGCCATGATCTGGCCGGTGTGCGGGCCGCCGCCGGTCAGCTCGTAGCGGGCCAGCTCCAGCCCGGTCGACTCGTCGACCAGCCGGCAGTGGGCGTTCTGCACCTCGGCGAAGGACTGCCCGGTGTACGAGCTGACCGTGAACACCACCTGGGTGATCTGCGGCGGCACGTGCGCCAGGTCCACCAGGATCGATTCGTCGTCCTCCCCCGCCCCGGCGCCGCCCACCAGGTTGTCCCCGGTGTGCCGCACGGAGCCGTCGGAGCTCTCCAGGTGCTGGAAGAACACCACGTCGGAGGGGGTCCGGTCGGCGTAGAGCAGCGCCGAGGCGTCCAGGTCGATCTGTCGCGTCCGACTGCCGAACAGGCCCCGCCGGGGCGCCGCCCGCCAGCCGAGGCCCATCCGGACCACGGTCAGCGTCTCCCCCGGCCCCTTCTGCAGACTGACCCGCTGGCCCTTGGCAAGGTTCACCGACACGGCGCATGCCCTCTCTGCCCGGCCGCGCGGGAGGCCCGCGCCGGCACCACGGTGGAACACCCCGTTGCCGTCCCCCGGCTGAGGCCCCCTCTTTCCGGCCGCCCTGTCCCCGAGCGGCTCGCAATCCAGCCTAGGCCCTGCGGTGGAACGCTCTGCCCGCCCTGTACCCGTTTGTGGCAGCCCTGAGACACCGCCGGGCTTGACCGGGAACGGAACCGGCCACGCGCCCGGCGGGGGTGCTCTCCGGGGCCCGCTACGCGATACCGGCCTCGCGCATCTGGCGCAGCTCCTTCTTCAGCTCCTTGACCTCGTCGCGCAGCCGGGCCGCCACCTCGAACTGCAGGTCCACCGCGGCGGCGTGCATCCGGTCCGTCATCGACTGGATCAGCTCGGCCAGCTCGGCCGCCGGCAGCGACTTCGCCGGCTTGCGCTCGGCGCCGAGCGCCGGCACCGGCGCCTTGCCGCCCTTCGCGCCGCCCGCGCCCCGGTAGCCGGAGGACAGCAGCTCGCCGGTGTCCACGTCCTCGCGGGCGAGGGTGTCCAGGATGTCGCCGATCTTCTTGCGCAGCGGCTGCGGGTCGATCCCGTGCTTCTTGTTGTACGCCTGCTGGACGGCCCGGCGGCGGTTGGTCTCGTCGATGGCCTTCTCCATCGCCGGGGTGATCCGGTCCGCGTACATGTGGACCTCGCCGGAGACGTTGCGGGCCGCGCGGCCGATGGTCTGGATCAGCGAGGTGCCGGAGCGCAGGAAGCCCTCCTTGTCCGCGTCCAGGATCGCCACCAGCGAGACCTCCGGGAGGTCCAGGCCCTCGCGGAGCAGGTTGATGCCGACCAGCACGTCGTACTCGCCCGCCCGCAGCTCGCGCAGCAGCTCCACGCGGCGCAGCGTGTCGATGTCGCTGTGCAGGTACCGCACCCGGATGTCCAGGCCGAGCATGTAGTCGGTGAGGTCCTCGGCCATCTTCTTGGTGAGCGTGGTGACCAGGACGCGCTCGTCCTTCTCCACCCGCTTGCGGACCTCGTGGACCAGGTCGTCGATCTGGCCCTCGGTCGGCTTGACGATCACCTCGGGGTCGATCAGGCCGGTCGGGCGGATGATCTGCTCGACCTGGCCGTCGCCCCGCGACAGCTCGTACGCGCCGGGGGTCGCCGACAGGTAGACGGTCTGGTCGACCCGCTCCAGGAACTCCTCCCACTTCAGCGGGCGGTTGTCCATCGCGGACGGCAGCCGGAAGCCGTGCTCGACCAGGGTGCGCTTGCGCGAGGCGTCGCCCTCGTACATCGCGCCGATCTGCGGGACGGTGACGTGCGACTCGTCGATGACCAGGAGGAAGTCCTCCGGGAAGTAGTCGAGCAGGGTGTTCGGCGCGGAGCCGGGCTCGCGGCCGTCGAAGTGCATGGAGTAGTTCTCCACGCCGGAGCAGGTGCCGATCTGGCGGAGCATCTCCAGGTCGTAGGTGGTGCGCATGCGCAGCCGCTGGGCCTCCAGCAGCTTGCCCTGCTTCTCCATCCGGGCGAGGGTCTCCTCCAGCTCCTTCTCGATGCCGTTGACCGCGCGCTCCATCCGCTCCGGGCCCGCCACGTAGTGCGAGGCCGGGAAGACGTAAACCGAGTCGTCCTGGCTGATGATCTCGCCGGTGAGCGGGTGCAGCGTGTACAGCGCCTCGATCTCGTCGCCGAACATCTCGATCCGGACGGCGAGCTCCTCGTAGACCGGGAAGATCTCGATGGTGTCGCCGCGCACCCGGAAGGTGCCGCGGGTGAAGGCGAGGTCGTTGCGGGTGTACTGGATGTCGACGAAGCGCCGGAGCAGGACGTCCCGGTCGATCTCCTCCCCGACCTTCAGCCGCACCATCCGGTCCACGTACTCCTGCGGCGTGCCGAGGCCGTAGATGCAGGAGACGGACGCGACCACGACCACGTCGCGCCGGGTGAGCAGCGAGTTGGTCGCCGAGTGGCGCAGCCGCTCGACCTCCTCGTTGATCGAGGAGTCCTTCTCGATGTAGGTGTCCGTCTGCGGGACGTACGCCTCGGGCTGGTAGTAGTCGTAGTACGAGACGAAGTACTCGACCGCGTTGTTCGGCAGCAGCTCGCGGAACTCGTTCGCCAGCTGCGCGGCCAGCGTCTTGTTCGGCGCCATCACCAGGGTGGGCCGCTGCAGCTTCTCGATCATCCAGGCCGTGGTGGCCGACTTGCCGGTACCGGTGGCACCGAGCAGGACGACGTCCTTCTCCCCGCCCCGGATCCGCCGCTCCAGCTCCGCGATCGCCGCCGGCTGGTCACCGTTGGGCTGGTAGGAACTGACGACCTCGAAGGGCGCCACTGACCGCTCAATACTCGTGATGGGTCGCACGCCTCCACGGTACGGCCCACCACCGACAACCGAGGACTACCCGGCGCTGTCGCGGGCGAGGGCGACGAGGCGGGAGACGGCGCGGAGGTACTTCTTGCGGTAGCCGCCGCGGAGCATCTCCTCGGGGAAGACCTGGTCGAAGGGGAGGCCGGAGGCGGTGATGGGGAGTTCGCGGTCGTACATGCGGTCGGCGAGGACGACCAGGCGCAGGGCGGTGGACTGGTCGTCGACCTGGTGCACGCCGCGCAGGCAGACGGCGGTGACGTCGTCCAGCATGGCGCCGTAGCGGCTGGGGTGGACGGCGGAGAGGTGGGCGAGGAGGGTGTCGAAGTCGTCGAGGGAGGCGCCCGGGGTGCGGGCGGCGACGGCGTCGACCTCGGTGGCCTGGTAGGGCGGCGGGGCGTCCGGCAGGCCGCGGTGGCGGTAGTCCTGGCCGTCGATCCGCATCGGGCGGAAGTGCGCGGACAGGCCCTGGATCTCGCGCAGGAAGTCGGCGGCGGCGAAGCGGCCCTCGCCGAGCTTCTCGGGCAGGGTGTTGGAGGTGGCGCAGAGCTTGACGCCGTTCTCCACCAGGCGGCCGAGCAGGGTGGAGACCAGGACGGTGTCGCCCGGGTCGTCGAGCTCGAACTCGTCGATGCACAGCAGCCGGTGCCCGGAGAGGGTCTGCACGGCCTGCTGGAAGCCGAGCGCGCCGACCAGGTTGGTCAGCTCGACGAAGGTGCCGAAGGCCTTGGGGCCGGGGGCGGCGTGCCAGAGCGAGGCGAGCAGGTGGGTCTTGCCGACGCCGTAGCCGCCGTCCAGGTAGATGCCCGCCGGGCCGGCCGGGGCCGGGGCGCTGCGGCGGAACCAGCTGCGCCTGGGCGCGGAGCCGTTGCCGCTGTTGAGCGTGCCCGCGAACTGCTCCAGGACCTGCACGGCCTCGTACTGGCTGGGCTGGGCCGGGTCCGGGAGGTACGTCCCGAAGCTCACGACGGAGAAGCGCGGCGGCGGCACCATCTCGGCGACCAGGCGCTCGGCGGGGACGACGGGACGCCGGGAGGTGAGGGCTATCGGCTCGGTCGCGGTGGCGGGGTGGGAAGCTGCGGGCACGGTGCTAAAGGGTACGCCTGGTCGGGACGGCCCCGGGACGGGCACCCGGTGGAAGACTGGGGGCATGCAACAGCTGATCAGCCCCGTGGCGGAGACCTTCGACGATCCGAGTTCGCTGGAGGCGCTGGCCGCCGTCTACGCGTACCCCGGGCAGGTGGACGGGGGGCGGCCGTGGCTGCGGGCCAACATGGTGGCGGGGCTGGACGGCGGGGCCCGGCTGGACGGGCTGTCCGAGGGGCTGTCCGGCGACGCCGACAAGCGGATCTTCGGGGTGCTGCGGGCGCTGTCGGACGTGGTGCTGGTGGGTGCCGAGACGGTGCGGGCGGAGGGGTACCGGCCGGCCCGGGCACGGGCCGACTTCGCCGAGGCGCGCCGGGCGGCCGGGCAGGCGCCGGCGCCCGCGATCGCCATCGTCAGCCGCTCGCTGGGGCTGGACCTCGCGGCGCCGCTGTTCACCGAGCCGCTGGTGCGCACCGTGGTGATCACCACCGAGGACGCGCCGGTGCGCAGCCTGGCGGCGGTGACCGAGGTGGCCGACGTGATCGCGGTCGGCCGGGGCACGGTGGACCTGCGGGCGGCGGTCGCGGCGCTGGCCGGGCGCGGCTGGACGCGGATGCTCACCGAGGGCGGGCCCAGGCTGCTGGGGCAGCTGGCCGCCGAGGACCTGCTGGACGAGCTGTGCCTGTCGCTGGCGCCGCTGCTCACCGGCGGCGACGCGCCGCGCGTCCTCCATGATGCGCAATTGCCGGACGTGCAGCGGATGCGGCTGGTCTCATTGATCGAGCAGGAAGGATTCCTCTTCACCCGCTACCTGCGTCCGCCCGTCTCATGACCTCCGGATCGTGATCCCGCTCCCGGTCGGGGCTTCCTCCGCGTGGCCCGTGTGCCGGGTGGGGAGCGTGCGGAAAGCTTCCGCCGGGCAGTATGGGATGCGAAGCCGGAGCCCGGGGGCCGGCGACTGGAAGGGACTCACGTGTTCAAGACGGTACTGATGATCGAAAAGGCTCTCTCCGACGACGACGTGGCGCTGGTCACCACGCTCCACAGCGAGGAGAAGGTGTCCTTCGTCGTCCTGATGCAGCCGCGTGGCAGGCAGGACGAGCTGCTGCGGGCGCTCGACGACGTCGCCCTCGGCCACCTGGACAAGGCGGTGCGCGAGCACGACGAGTCCGAGAGCGGGCCGACGGTCGCCACCGAGTCGCTGGAGCACAGCCTGCGCCACCTGCGCGAGGCCGGTGCCGACGCGGTCGGCGAGCTGGTCGAGGAGAAGCCGCTGGACCGGCTGCGCGCCGTGGTCGAGGAACACCGGGCGGACGAGGTGGTGGTGCTCACCTCGCCGCACTTCGTGGAGGAGTTCTTCCACCGCGACTGGGCGTCCCAGGCCCGCCACAAGGTGGGCGTCCCGGTGCTGCGGCTGTTCGCCAGCGACTCCTGACGAAACCCCGACGTGGTGCAGAATCGTCCTTGCGGTCCGGCCGCGAGGACGATTCGCACGTCGTCCGCCCTCCCCTGATCCCCGCCCGTACGGAGCCCCGCCTTGAACGACGCCGCGCACGACCTGCACGCCCCGCACTTCATCGGCATCGGCGGCGCCGGGATGTCCGGTCTGGCGAAGATCCTCGCGGTGCGGGGGGCCGGCGTCTCCGGCAGCGACGCCAAGGAGTCCGAGACCGTCCGCGCGCTGCGCGCCCTCGGCGCCGCCGTGCACATCGGGCACGCCGCCGAGAACGTGCCGGACGGCGCGAGCAGCATCGTCGTCTCCAGCGCCATCCGCGCCGACAACCCGGAGCTGGCCGCCGCCCGCGAGCGCGGCATCCCGGTCGTGCACCGCTCCGACGCGCTGGCCGCGCTGATGGGCGGGCGGCGGGCGCTGGCCGTGGCCGGCACCCACGGCAAGACCACCACCACCAGCATGCTCGCCGTCGCCCTCGGCGAGCTGGGCCTGGACCCGTCCTACGCGATCGGCGGCGACCTCGACGCGCCCGGCTCCAACGCCCAGCACGGCACCGGCGAGATCTTCGTCGCCGAGGCCGACGAGAGCGACCGCAGCTTCCACAAGTACGCGCCCGAGGTGGCGATCGTGCTCAACGTGGAGCTGGACCACCACGCCAACTACGCCTCGATCGACGAGATCCACGAGTCCTTCGAGACCTTCGTCGGCCGGATCGTGCCCGGCGGCACGCTGGTCGTCTCCGCCGACCACGACGGCGCCCGCGAGCTGACCTCCCGGGTGGCCGGCCGCGCGGACCTGAACGTGGTCACCGTCGGCGCCGCCGAGGACGCCGACCTGCGGGTGCTGTCGGTCGTCGCGCGCGGCATGACCAGCGAGGTCACCGTGCTGGTGGACGGCGCCGAGCTGACCTTCACCGTCTCGGTGCCCGGCCGGCACTACGCCCACAACGCGGTCGCCGCGCTGGCCGCCGGCGTCGCGCTGGGCGTCCCGGCCGCCGACCTGGCCAAGGCGCTCGGCGCCTACACCGGCGTGCGCCGCCGGCTCCAGCTCAAGGGCGAGGCGGGCGGCGTCCAGGTGATCGACTCCTACGCCCACCACCCGACCGAGATGACCGCCGACCTGGAGGCGATCCGGGAGGCCACCGAGGGCCGCGTCCTGGTGGTCTTCCAGCCGCACCTGTTCAGCCGCACCCAGCAGCTCGCCGAGGAGATGGGCGCCGCGCTGGCGCTGGCCGACGCGTCCGTGGTGCTCGACATCTACCCGGCCCGCGAGGACCCGATCCCCGGGGTCACCAGCGAGCTGATCATCGACGCCGCCCGCCGGGCCGGCGCCGAGGTCACCCCCGAGCACGACTTCGCCGCCGCCCCCGCGGTGCTGGCCGGCCTGGCCCGCCCGGGCGACCTGCTGCTCACCATGGGCGCGGGCGACGTCACCAACCTGGGGCCGGCCATTCTGGAACACTTGGAGCGGGGCCTGGAGCACCTCGCCGGTGTTGCCACCAACGTCTGAGTCCGCCGACCGGGAGCCGTCATGAGCTACGAGATCGAGAAGACCGACGCCGAGTGGCGCGCCCAGCTCGCCCCCGAGGAGTACCACGTCCTCCGGGAGGCCGGCACCGAGCGCCCCTTCACCGGCGAGTACACCGACACCAGGACCGTCGGCGTCTACGCCTGCCGGGCCTGCGGCGCCGAGCTGTTCAGCTCGGAGACCAAGTTCGACAGCCACTGCGGCTGGCCGTCCTACTACGCGCCGCTCGCCGGGGACCGCGTCCAGTACATCGAGGACACCTCGCTCGGCATGCGCCGGGTCGAGGTCCGCTGCGCCCGCTGCGGCGGCCACCTCGGCCACGTCTTCGAGGGCGAGGGCTACGGCACGCCGACCGACCAGCGGTACTGCATCAACTCGGTCTCGCTCACGCTGAAGCCGGCGGAGTGACGAGGAGCTGAACCGGGAGGGCCCGGGCACCCGAGGGTGCCCGGGCCCTGCGTCATCCGGGGACCGGGGTGAAGCGGACCGGGAGGCGGACCAGGGCGCGGTGGAAGGGGCCGGGGCGCCAGTGCAGGGTGTCGGCGGGTTCGGCGAGTTCGAGGTCGCCGATCCGGCTGGTCAGCTGCTCGATCGCGGTGATCGCGATCAGCAGGGCCGGGTCCCGGGCCGGGCAGGCGTGCGGGCCGGCCGCCCAGGCCAGGTGGGCGGATCCGCCGCTGCGCAGCCCCGCGGTGTCCGCGCCGTCGGCGGTGGCGGCGGGCGGGGCAGCCTGGGAGTTGGCGGCCGCGTAGGAGACCAGGACCAGCGAGCCGGCCGGGATCACGCGGCCGTGGAAGGCGACGTCCACGCGCGGGTAGTGGGCGGAGAGGTTGGCCAGCGGCGGCTCGTGCCAGAGCACCTCGTCGATCGCCTGGTGCGCCGTCATCGCGCCGCCGAACAGCGAGCCGGCGTAGCGGGCGTCGGTGAGCAGGCGCAGCAGGGCGTTGCCGATGAGGTTGGTGGTCGGCTCGTTGCCGGCGATCATGGTGAGGGTGATCTGCCGGACCACCTCGTCGTTGTCCAGCCCCGCCGGGTGGGTGAGGAACCACGAGGTGAGGTCGTGCCGGGGGCGTTCGCGGCGCTCGGCGACCATCCCGGTGACCACCTCGACGAGGTCCGTGTACGCGGCGACCGTGTGCCGGGCGGACTCGATCGAGCCGACGATGCCGGCCACCAGCCGCTCCCGGTGCTCGTCGGGCACGCCGAACCCGGTGGTGAGCACGTGGACGGGCAGCCGGCGGGCGTAGTCGGCGATGAGATCGGCGGAGCCGTTCTCCCCGAAGGCGTCGATCAGCCGGTGGGCGACCTCGGCGACCCGGCGTTGCAGCTGGTGCGGTTCCAGCAGCGCCAGGCCGTCGGTGATCACCTGCCGGTAGCGGGCGTGCGTCGCGCCGTCGCTGAACAGCGCGGTGGGCCGGTAGCCGAGCACCGGCAGCAGCGGGGAGTCCGGCGGGACGGTCCGCTGCCAGGCGCGGGAGTCCTTGGAGAAGGTGTCGGTGTCGCGCAGCAGGTCGAGGGCGGCCTGGTAGTCGGTGACCAGCAGGGCCCCGACGCCGGGCGCGATCTCCACCTCGGCGACCGGGCCCTGGCGGCGCAGCCGCGCGTAGACGGCCTGCGGGTCGGCGGCGAAGGCCGGGCCGTGCAGGGCGGCCGGCGGGTGCGTGGAGGGGGTGGTCATGGCTGCTCCGGGGCCGGGGAGGAGGCGGGCAGGCCGTGCAGGACGTGCTCGGTGAGCGCGATCAGGGCGTCCAGGCTGGAGCCGCGCTCGCGGGCGTCGCAGAGCACCAGCGGGGTGCTGGCGTGCAGGTCGAGGTGGCTGCGCAGCACCGGGGCCGGGTGGACGGGCGAGTCGGGGAAGCGGTTGACGGCGACCGCGTAGGGCAGCCCCTGCTCCTCGACCATGTCCATGATCTCGAAGGAGTCGGCGAGCCGGCGGGTGTCCGCCAGGACCAGGGCGCCGATGGCGCCGCGGGCGATGTCCTGCCAGAGCGGGAAGAACCGCCGCTGGCCGGGGGTGCCGAACATGTAGAGCACCAGCTCGCCGGGCAGGGTGAGCCGGCCGAAGTCGACGGCGACCGTGGTGGTGGTCTTGCCGGGCAGGCCGGCGACGTCGTCGACGGGGGCGCCGGTCTCGGTCATCGCCTCTTCGGTGTGCAGGGTCGGGATCTCCGAGAGGGTGCGGATGAAGGTGGTCTTGCCGACGCCGAAGGGACCGGCGACCACCAGCTTCATCAGGGTCTGTTCGGGGTCGGGCAGGTAGCCCACCCGGTCCGGCCGACCCTGGCCGGGCGGGTTACCGGAGAGTGCGGAGTCCAACGAGGAGCCTCTCGACGAGGGAGCGGTCGGTCTGCTGGGCGCGGGGGATCGGCGCGCGGGCGTGCAGGCAGCCCGCCTCGACCAGGTCGGCCGCGAGGAAGACCGTGGCGCTGACCGGCAGCCGCAGGTGCGCGGCCGCCTCCACCACGGTGAGCGCGCCGGGTCGTAAGAGGTCCCAGAGCCGTCGGTGCTCCGCCTCCAGCTCCGCGAGCGCCGACGGCTGCCCGTCGCCGGTCACGAAGAGCACGGTGAGCCGTTCGAAGCCGTCGCCGCCGGGGCGGGTCCGGCCGCCGGTGGCCAGGTAGGCGGGCACCATCCGCCTGCGGGGGGTCGGGGTCATGACCGCGCGGGGGCGTCCTGCCGCCTGGCCGGGCTCGCCAGTGCCCGGCCCAGGGCGGCCACCTGGACCTGCATCTGGTAGGCGACGTTGCCGAGTTGGGCGTCGGGGGTGGTGAACACCGCGAGCGAGGTGTTCTCGCCGGCCGGGACGACGACGGCGAAGCCCAGCTCGGACTCCACCACGGTCTGCGCCAGCCGGGGCTGCTCGGCGTCGGTGAAGGCGGTGGTGAACGCCCGGGCGGCGGCGTGCACGGTGGCGGTCATCGCGGCGACCCGCTCGGCGGAGGCGCGGGCCAGGCCGTCCGAGGCGGCCTCGACCAGGCCGTCGCCGGTGGCGACCACCGCGTGCACGACACCGGGGAGTTCCAGGAGCGGGGTCAGCACCCAGGCGATGCCGTCGGTGCCGGACGGGCTGGGGGTGGTGTGGGTGGGGCTGGGCGTGCTGCTCACGGCGCGGCTCCTCAGGGGGTCTGGGTGGTGCGGCGGCCGGTCGCGTCCGCGGGGCCGGCGCCGGTGCGGGCGGCGTCGGGGCGGGGCGGGGCCGCCCGGTCGGCGCCGGTGGGGCCGGTCGCCGCGGGGGACGGGGGGTGGGGGCTGGGGGTGGGGCCGGCCGGGTCGGCGGCCTCGGTACGGGCGGCCTCGGCCTCGGTCACGGTCGCGGTCTCGGCCTCTGCCTCGGCGACGGCCGCGCGGCCGGAGCCGGTGCCGTGCTGGAGCGCCTGCCAGCGGGCGGCGGCCTGCTCGGGCGTGCGCACCGGCCGGGCGGCGGAGGCCGGCGCGGGGGCGGCCTGGGGCTGCGGGTTCGGCGCCAGCGGCCGGCGCCGGCGGCGGCTGGGCAGCCCGGTGCCGTCGTCCGCCGGGCCGGGCCCGTCCGGTACCGCGCGCACCGGCGGGACGGCGTGCACCGGCGGGGTGTCCGGCTCGTCCGGCCCGCTCGACGCGCCCGGCCCGTCCGGCACCGGCGGCACGACCCGGATCGCCGGGGCGCCCTCGCGGCCGCGGCCGCCGGCCTGGCCGGAGGCGGACGACGCGGCGGGCGCGGACCCGGCGCGCAGCGGCAGCGGGGTGAGCACCGAGAGCGGCTGCTCCTCGTCCACCACGGTCAGCAGCCCGGCCGGGATCCGGACCAGCGCGCGCATGCCCCCGTACGGGGACGGCTCGACGTGGCAGGAGAAGCCGTACTGCCGGGCCAGCTTGCCGACCACCGCGAAGCCGGTCCTGGGCGGGTTGCCCAGCTCGGTGAGCAGCACCTCGGGCGGGCCGGCCAGCAGCCGGCGGGCCCGGCGCAGCTGGTCCTCCTCCATGCCGATGCCGCTGTCGTCGACGATCACCAGCGCGCTGCGGCCGCCCTGCTGGACGGTGACCGGGACGTCCGTCTCCGGGTGCGAGTACGCGGTGGCGTTGGCGAGCAGCTCGGCGACCGCGATGGCCACCGGCTCGGCGGCCCGGGCGACCACCGCGAGCCGGTCCTCGCGCAGGTGGTTGGCGACCTTGATGCGGGCGTAGCCGGGCACCCGGGAGAGCGCGCCGACCACCACCTCGGCGAGCGGCGAGTCGGTGCGGGCCAGGCCCGGCCAGGCCTCGCAGAGCACGGCGACGGTCTGGATCCGGCGCAGCGCGACCTCGTTGCGGAAGTCGACCTCCAGCAGCCGGGGGTCGTCGTTGTCGTGCTGGAGCTGCTGGACCAGGCTCTGGATCTGGTAGAGCAGGGTCTGGATCTTGGAGGTGGCGCCGCGCATCGCGGAGCGGGCGGCGGCGTCGACCCGCTCCCGCTCGTCGGTGACGGCGGCCGAGGCGGCGTCCAGGACGCGCTGCAGGGCATGGACGGCGTCCTGGCCGACGGCGACGGCGTCCAGCGGTCCGGCGATCGGCACATTGGGGTGGCTCAGCCGCAGGGCGGCGGCGGCCACCCGCTCGCTGGCGAGGTGGCCGATCTCGGCGAGCAGGGCGGCGGTGCGCTGTCCGGCCTCGGCGGCCGCCCGCTCGGCCGTCTCGGCGCGCTGCCCGTCGTCGGCCGCGCGCCGCTCGGCCTCGCCGACCGCCCGCTCGGCCTCGGCGGCCCGCCGGCCGTCCTCGGTCGCCCGCTGCTCCGCGGCGTGCGCCTCGGCCCGGGCGTCGCGGGCCTGCTGCTCGGCCCGGCCGGCCCTGCCCTCGGCGACCCGGGCGCGCTCCTCGGCCAGGCCGCCGGCGGCCTCGGCGGAGGCGGCCCGGGCGAGCGCGCGGGAGCGGCCGCGGGCCAGCCACCCGGCCGCGACGAGCGCGGCCAGCGCGATC
Source organism: Kitasatospora sp. NPDC008115 (assembly GCF_042957205.1). Lineage (NCBI taxonomy): Bacteria > Bacillati > Actinomycetota > Actinomycetes > Kitasatosporales > Streptomycetaceae > Kitasatospora > Kitasatospora sp. NPDC008115. The sequence continues at coordinate 106,630 of NZ_JBIBHU010000009.1, forward strand.
AGCGCCAGGGCCGCTACCAGCAGCTGCGTCATCGACGTCCTCGGAGTTTCCTTGTACGAAGAGCGGGATCGGGGCGGGGCGGTACGGAGGGCGGGTGCGGCTCAGGCCGTGCGCGGGCGGGGCGCGCGCCGTTCGGCGTCCTCGTCCAGCTCCCGGGCGACCAGGGCCACCTGGCTCATCGCCTCCAGGACGCCCGGCACCCCGGTGCCGTCCAGGTGCCGGTACTCGGCGGCGACGGTGAGCACCAGCCGCTCGGGCAGGCCGAGTTCGGGGTACCGCTGCTCGGCGATGATCCGGCGGGCCGCGTCCAGGGCGGGCAGTCCGGCCCGGTGCAGGGCGTGGGCGCGCTCGCGGACGTACCCGAGGTAGGCGATGTGCTCCCGGACGCCGGCGCGGTCGAGCACCGGGCCGTGGCCGGGGACGATGACCTCGGCGCCGGTGTCCAGGATCCGTTCGCAGGCGGCGACGATGTTCTCCAGCGGACCGGCCCAGTGCGAGGGGTGGTCGCCGGGCTGCTCGGCGGTCGAGCCGAAGATCACGTCACCGGCGAACACCGCGCGCTGGTGCGGGAGGTGGACGATGAGGTCGCCGCCGGTGTGGGCCGAGGGCAGGCCGGTGATCTGCACCGGGTACTCCCCCACCCGCAGCTCCAGCTCGCCCTGGAAGACGGTGTCCGGGTGGACGGGCTCGGTCTGCGACCAGTCGAACCGTCCGAAGTGGCGGCGCAGGTAGCCGCCGAGCGGCGAGTCCGGGTCGCTGCCGGTGACCAGGCCGTGGGTCTGCCGGGGCGTCGGCTCCCAGTGGATGTGCTCCAGCGCCTCGCGGGTGGCGATCACCTCGGCGTCCGGCAGCACGCCCGCGCCCCAGAGGTGGTCGCCGTTGGCGTGGGTGACGACGATCCGGTCGACGGTGACGTCCCCCGGCAGCCGCTTGCGGCTCTCGGCGAGGAACTCGGCGGCGAGCGAGGGGTCGTAGGGCGTGTCGATCCACAGCGCCGTCCGCGGTCCGGCGAGCAGTCCGCAGTTGGCCAGGCCCCAGCCGCGCTTCGGCGGGAGCCAGACGTACAGGTCCTCGGCAATCGCGCTCACGTTCGCACGGTCGATCGTCATGGCCGCGATTATGCCGATGATGTGACGGTAGTGGAGCAAAAGCCCGGCGATTCCGGCCACTTGCTGCCCCGGAGTCTCCCGGACTGTCCCGTTTGCCCCTGTCCGCGGCGGCCGAATCCTGCCCTGGAGTGCTCAGCCCGCGGGCAGGACGCGGCAGACCTCGACGGTCACGTCCACGGTGTCCAGGCCGATCACCCGGCCCTCGACCGCGACGAACCCCTTCTCCCCCGAGCGGAACAGCGCCGCCAGCGGGGACTTCCGGCCGGCCGCCGCCAGGGCCTCCACCGCCATCGCCGAACCGAACGCGAACACCCCGCAGAGCACCACGCAGGGCGCCTGCCGGGTGGTCCGGGTGACGAACACGAAGCCGTGGTCGCGGACCAGTTCGTCGGCCGCGTTGTACTGCGCCTCGAAGGCCATCCCGCCCCAGCGGGCCCGGGCCGCCTGCGGGTGCTCCAGCCGGAAGTCCGGGAAGCCCGCCGCCAGCACGCCCGCCGAGTAGGCGTTGACGCTCGGCCCGCCGATCGAGAAGGTCGGCATCCTCGGGTCCTGCGCGCCGGCGGTGACCAGTTCTATGGCGGCCTTGCGGTTGATCTTCCGCAGCAGGTCGGTGAGCTGGGCGATCGCCCGGGCCTCGGCCATCGGCATGAAGAGCACGTTGCGCGGCCCCCGACTGGTGAGCCGGCAGCCGTCCTTGGCGTAGGCGAACTCGGCGACCTCGATGCTCGGGGTGACGATCTGCACCCGGGCGTACGGCCCGAGCAGCACGCGCAGGAAGCCGTAGCGCAGGAAGAGGCGGGTGCGGGCGATCGAGCGGGCGGCGAGAAAGCCGATCACGGCCGGGACGAACCCGACCAGGATCTGGAGCAGGATCTCCATAGCATCCCCCGCGCGGAAGACTCGGGCACGAACAGACTGCGCGGATGTGATGCCCCGTGAGGCGCCGGGAACTCCCGCGCCCGCGTCCCTTCCGGCTCCCGCGCCGGTGAACGCTCCGAATTCACCCGTCCGGCGGAGCGGCCTTCACCCTCCGTCACCGCCCGGGGGTCCTGGGGCGCTCAGACGTCCAGGCGCTTGATGAACTTCCGCTCGCTCGCGCAGCGCTCGTAGCCCAGCCAGGCGTTGATGGCGAGCATCGGCGCGTTGGTGGCGTCGTTGGAGGTGTAGGCGTACCGCAGGCCGGCGGCCCGGGCCCGGCTCAGCGACTCCAGCTTGGCGAGCTTGCTCAGTCCCCGCCCGCGGAACTCCCGGCGGCAGGCGGTGAACGCCGACCAGTAGCGGTCCGCGCCGTCGGTGGTGGCGAAGCTGAACGCGGCCGGCCGGCCGTCGACCACGGCGACCACGGTCAGCCCGTGGTCGTGGTCGGGGCGGTTCCACTCACCCGCCAGCCACTCGTCGTACTCGGTGGCGTCCAGCACGATCTCGCCCGGCTCGTCCAGCGCCGCGTCCGCCTCCACCTCGAAGACCGGGCGCGGGTCGGCGCCGAAGTCGCTCGCCGGGCGAAGTTCGACGCCGGCCGGCAGCGGCGGGGCGGGCGGCAGCGGGGCGGTGAGATCCCGGGCCGCGAAGTGGGCGGTGCGGCCCGCGGTGAAGCCGCGCGCCTCGGCGAAGGCGAGCGAGCCGGGCTCGTCGTCCACCCAGCCGTGCAGCTCGACCACGCCGTGCCCGGCCAGGTGCCGTTCGGCGGCGGCCAGCAGGGCGGTGAACGCCCCGCGCCGCCGGTACCCCGGCAGCACGCTGCCGTTGGCGTGGCCGACGCCGGTGGTCGTGGTGCCGACGACCACCCCGCAGCGGACCGCGCCGACCACCCGGCCGTCCAGTTCGGCGACCAGGACGCGGTAGTGGGCGCCCTTCGGCTGCCGGGCCGCGCGGAAGACGAACATCTCGGGTGTCTGCACCAGGTGCTCGCGCCCGGCGCGGTGGGCCGCCGCGACGGCCTCGGCGTCCTCAGGGCGGAAGTCACGAATCGTCAAAGGTGTCATAGGGGCGTCACAGTAGCCCGACGGACGGCCCGTCCGCCCCCGGTTTTCTCCGCCGCCACCGACCCCACCTGCGACGATGCACCCCACCCCGGGTCACGGATCGCTCATTGACGCGACGCCAAGCTCAAGTAATGCTCTGAGATGACCGGACCAGGCTTGGCAGCCGCGGCGCCCGGGGACATGCTCACCAGCACGGCCCGGCGGCCCCGGCGACGAGGCCCGGCCGACCGAAGGCCTTCCCACCGGCCCTCCGAAGGGGGCGCACCGATGACCTCCCCTGCCCTGCACGCCGAACCGACGCACCTGCCCGCACCGACGACGGGCACCGTGCGCACCACCACCACCACCGCCACCGTTCCCGCCTCCGGCACCACCCCCGCCTCCGGCACCGCGCGCCGGCTCGGCGTCGGCCTCGGCTGGCGCAGCGAGATCGACACCGTGGTCGAACGCCAGCCCGGCCTGGACTGGGTCGAGGTGGTCGCCGAGAACATCTGCGCCGGCCACCTCCCGGAGTCCCTGCGGATCCTGCTCGACCGCGGCCTGACCGTCGTCCCGCACGGCGTCGGCCTCGGCCTCGGCGGCGCCGACCGGCCCGACCCGGGCCGCCTGGCCCGGCTCGCCGAGACCGCCGGGGCGCTCGGCTCCCCGCTGGTCACCGAGCACCTGGCGTTCGTCCGGGCCGGCGGCCTGGAGGCCGGCCACCTGCTGCCGGTGCCGCGCTCGCGCGACGCCCTGCGGGTGATCGCCGAGAACGTCCGGATCGCCCAGGACCAGCTGCCGGTGCCGCTGGCGCTGGAGAACATCGCCGCCCAGCTGGCCTGGCCGGACGACGAGCTGACCGAGGGGCAGTTCCTCGCCGAACTGGTCGAGCGCACCGGCGTGCGGCTGCTGATCGACGTCGCCAACCTGCACACCAACCGGGTCAACCTCGGCGTCGACCCGGCCGCCGAGCTGGACCGGCTGCCGCTGGAGGCGCTCGCCTACGTGCACGTCGCCGGCGGCACCCTGGTCGACGGCGTCTGGCACGACACCCACGCCCACCCGGTCACCGAACCGGTGCTGGAGGTGCTGGCCGAGCTGTGCGCGCGGGTCGCCCCGCCCGGGGTGCTGCTGGAGCGCGACGCCGCCTTCCCGCCGCCCGCCGAGCTGGCCGCCGAACTCGACGCCATCCGGCGGGTCCTGGACGGCGGCCGGACGCCCGAGGGCGGCGGTGCGCGATGACCCTCTCCGCCCCGGACACCGACGCCGCCCGCGCCCGGCTGGCCGCCCGGCAGACCGAACTGCTGGCCGCCCTGACCGCCGGCGGCCCGGTGCCGCCCGGCTTCGACCCCGCCCAGGTGCGCGCGCAGGCCGCCGGCCTGGCCGCCAAGCGGCGCGACACCGCCGCCAAGGTCGCCCCGGAACTGCCCCGCCTGCTCGGCGCGCAGTACGGCCCGCTGTTCCTCGCCTACGCCCGCAGCCACCCGCAGACCGGCGGCTACCGTGCCGACGCCCGGGCCTTCGCCGGCTGGGCGCTCGCCGGGGGCGGGGAGCTGGACCCCGCCGCCCGCCGGTCGCTGGCCCAGTGGCTCGATCCGGCCCCGGAACGGCCGCCGGGCCCGCTGGCCCGCCTGAGGCGCGCCCTACGGCCCGGCCGCGACGCCTGAAGCGGCGTCCGGCCGCACACCCCACAACCGCCCGAACCACGGCGCCGCACGCGCCGGAACCACGTCTCACCACCCGGGGGAACCGCCCATGTGGCACAACGCCTACTACCTGATCCCCGCCGTCCTGCTGGCCGCCGCCGTCCTCCTGGCCTCGCGGGCCCGGCAGGCCGCGCACCGCGTCCCCAACCCCAAGGGCCTGCCCGGCCGCGGCATCCCGCTGCTCGACGCCGCCTTCCTGGCCGGCGGCCCCGGCCGGGTCTTCGACACCGCCCTGGTCCGGATGCACCGCAACGGCCAGGTCGTGGTCAGCCGCGCCCGGCTGGTCACCCTCACCACCGACAAGCCGTACGACAAGGTCGAGCGCGAGATCGTCGACGCGATCGGCCCGACCCGCAGCCGCGACCTCGGTTCGCTGCGCACCGCCGTGATGCGCTCGCCGGGCGTCCAGGCGATCGGCGACGAGCTCGCCGGCCGGGGCCTGCTGCGCAACCCGGTCAGGCTGCGCCGGGCGAGGACCGCGCACCGCTCCATCTGGCTCGCGCTGCTCGCCTCGGCGGTCGTCACCGCCACCGCCTACCTGCTCGACTCCGACGAGCCCGGCTACGACCGGCCCGCGCTGTGGATCCCGCTGGTGCTGCTGGCCGTCGGCCTGGTCTCCCTGGCGGCCACCCGGCCGCCCAAGGGCCGGATCACCCCGGCCGGGCGCCGCCAGCTCGGGCTGGTGGACGACGGCAAGGCGTGGACGCCCCGCCAGGGGGCCCGCAACGCCGACGCCGCCGTGCTCGGCGCCATCGCGCTCGGCGGCCTGGCCGCCGTCGGCACCGCCGAGTTCGCCGACGCGGAGCTGCAGGAGGCGCTGCTCGCCGCGGCGGTCGCCGACCAGACGACCAGGGCGACCGGCTACTCCGCCTCCTCGTCCGCCGCGGGCTCCTCCGGCACCTCGGGCTCCTCGGGCTCCAGCTGCTCCGGTCCGGCCGTCTGGTGCGGCTCCTCCTCCGACTCCGGTTCGTCCTCCGACTCCGGCTCCTCGGGCTCCTCCGGCTCCTCGGGTTCGAGCTGCGGCGGGAGCAGCGGCTGTGGCGGCTCCTCCTCCTCGGGCTCCTCCTCCGGCTGCGGCTCCTCCTCGTCCTCCTCCAGCTGCGGGTCCGGCTGCGGCGGCGGCTGCGGCGGTTCCTGACACCGCTGACCGGGGCCGCCGGACGTCACAGTTCGGTATCGCGCTCCGGGAAGACGTTCCGCGTGCGGCGCGGCCGGGACTACAACAAGCCCATGTGGTTGCTCTTCCTGCTCCCGGCCTGCGCCGCCGCGGTGCTCTCCTGCATCCGGGTGGTCCGGATGACCGCCGCCGCCGACGCGATGACCGGCCAGGAGGGCCCCCGGCCGCCCGAGGCGGTCGGGATCGGGCTGTACGAGACCGCCTACCTGGCCGGCGGCCCGGACCGGGTCGTCGAACTCGCCCTCGTCCTGATGGCCTCCCGGGGCCGGCTGCACCTCGCCCACACCGGCTGGACCACGGTCGTCGACCCGCGCGGGCGCAGCCGGCTGGAGCGCGCGGTGATCGCCACCGTCGGCCCGGAGGGACAGTGCCGCACCGACGACCTGCGGGCGGCGATGGCCGCCCACCCCACCGTGCTGGAGATCGGCAGCCGGCTCTCGCTGGCCGGGCTCGCCACCCCGGCGGCGATCCAGCGGCACACCGTGCTGGTGGTGCGCCAGGTCCGCCAGGCGCTGCTGCTCTCGCTGGTGCTGCTGGCCGCCGCGCTGGTCGTCGGCGGCATGCTGGACGGTGACGCGCTCACCCCGCTGGCCTGGTTCTCGCTGCCGCTGGTGCTCACCTCGGGCACCCTGCTGATGGCCCGGGTCGACGTCTACCCCTACACCCACTGGGCCTCGCCGGTCGGCCGGGAGGTGCTCCGCGAGGTCCGCCCGCCGCGCCAGCACGGGCTCACCGACGACGAGGAGCGCGAACTGCTCACCGCCGTCGCCATGAACGGCCCCGCCGCCCTCCCCGACGCCCGCCTGCGCGCCGCCCTGCGCCGGCACTGACGCGGGAAGGGGTCCCGTCCGGTGCGGACGGGACCCCTTCCCCACTGCGCGGTGTGCTCAGACCAGGCCGTTGAGCAGCTCGGCGACCGGCTTGCGGCGGCCGGTGAAGAACGGCACCTCCTCGCGGACGTGCAGCCGGGCGCGGGACGGGCGCAGGTCGCGCATCAGGTCCACGATCCGGTGCAGCTCGTCCGCCTCGAAGGCGAGCAGCCACTCGTAGTCGCCCAGCGCGAACGAGGCGACCGTGTTGGCCCGCACGTCCGGGTAGCCGCGCGCCATCTGGCCGTGCTCGGCGAGCATCGCGCGCCGCTCGGCGTCCGGCAGCAGGTACCACTCGTAGGAGCGGACGAACGGGTAGACGCAGACGTAGTCGCGCGGGGTCTCGTCGGCCAGGAACGCCGGGATGTGCGACTTGTTGAACTCTGCCGGGCGGTGCAGCGCCATGTTCGACCAGACCGGCTCCAGCAGGCGGCCGAGGCCGGTGCGGCGGAAGCGGTTGTACGCCTCCTGGAGGTCGTCGGAGTCGCCGGCGTGCCACCAGACCATGATGTCGGCGTCGGCACGCAGACCGGACACGTCGTAGGTGCCGCGCACCGTGATGTCCTTGGCGGCGAGCTGGGCGAACAGCTCGTCGACCTCGGTGGCCAGGGCGGTGCGGTCCTCGGGCAGGGCCCCCTTGAGCTTGAACACCGACCACATGGTGTAGCGGATGACCTGGTTCAGGTCCCGCGCCTTCTTCTTCGCGGGCTGCTCGGCGGCCTGCTGCTCAACGGTCTCAGTCATGCGCCCATTGTCCTCTCCGTGACGTTCGCCCCGGCCGGCGGGGTCAACACTCTGTCGAGCCCGGCGACGGCCGCCCGGGCGCTCGCGATGCACGCCGGGATGCCCACGCCGTCGTACGCCGCCCCGCACAGCGCCAGCGCGCCGACCCGGTCCGCGGCCGCCCGGATCCGGGCCACCCGGTCCAGGTGGCCGACCGGGTACTGCGGCAGTCCGGCCCGCCAGCGGGTGACGGCGGTGTCGTAGGGGCGGGCGGTCAGGCCGATCGCCTCGCCCAGGTCGGCCAGCGAGCGGGCGACCAGTTCCCCGTCGTCCAGCTCCAGCGGCTCCTCCTCGTGCAGCCGCCCCAGCGAGGTGCGCAGCACGAAGGCGTCCGGGGCCGAGCGCTCCAGCCAGCCCCACTTGTTGGAGGAGAACGTCGACGCCTTGATCCGGCGGCCGTCCACCGGCGGGACCAGGAAGCCGCTGCCGGCCGGGGGCTCGGGCAGGTCGGCGCGGCGGAACGCCAGGGTGACCAGCGCCATCCCGGCGTACTCGACGCCGTCCAGCTCGGCCGCCGCGGCCGGCGCGTCGGCGCGCAGCAGCCGGGCGGCGGCGGGCGCGGGCACGGCCAGCACGACGGCGGCCGCGTCCAGGGTGTCGCCGTCGGAGGTGGTCACCCGCCAGCCGTCGGGGGTGCGGCGCAGCCCGGTCACCGCGGTGCGGGTGCGCAGCTCGACGCCGGCGTCCGCGCAGGCCGCGGCGACCGCCGTCGGCAGGGTGCCGAGGCCGCCGCGCAGGCCCTGGAAGACGGGGGTGCCGACGGTCGTGGGACGGGTCGCCAGCTCGCGCACGCCGTCGAGCAGCGAGCCGCCGCCGCGGGCGACCGGCAGCAGCGCGGGCACCGCGGCGCGCAGCGAGATCTCATCCGCGTGCCCGGCGTAGACGCCGCCGAGCAGCGGCTCCACCAGCCGGTCCACGACCTCCCGGCCGAGCCGCTCGGCGACGTACCGGCCGATCGCGACATCGTCCGCGACCGCCTCGCCGGCCGCCTCGTGCCGGGCCCGCTCCAGCCCCTCGGGGCTCAGCACCCCGGAGTCCGCCAGCGCGGCGAGGTCCCCGGGGACGCCCATGACCTGGCCGCCGGGCAGCGGCCGCAGCGCGCCCCTGGTCCAGATCGCGGCCTTGGCCGTGGTCGGCGGCTCCAGCTGCCCGGCGAGCCCGACCGCCCGCGCCAGCTCGACCGCCTCCGGCCGCCGGGCCAGCATCGACTCGGCCCCGAGGTCCACCCGGACCCCGCCGACCTCGCCGCCCCACAGCTTCCCGCCGAGCCGCTCCGACGCCTCCAGCAGCGTCACCCGCGCCCGGGCCGGCTCCCCCGCACCCCCACCGAGCACGGCGGCAGCGGTGAGTCCCGCGATACCGCCGCCGATCACCACGACATGTGCTTGCGCCATGCCTCGCAGTCTTGCAGGTCCTTACACGTTTGCCTCAATCCCCCGCACGCTTCGCCTTCGGGACGGGGACGAGCGCGTCGAGGTCGATGTCGATCGGAAACGGCACGGGCCGCTCCAGCCGCTTTCGGAGGATCCCAGCTGCGACCTAGGGCGTGTCTTGCGGATCTTTGCCGGGTCCGCGGCGCCGGGGCACGCACCTCGCCGCGTTGTCGTCGGTCGCCAATGCTCCGCAGTGGCTCCCTCCTCCGCCTTGCGATGCACGCACCCCAACGCCGCGGCCTGATCCGACAAGATCCACAAGACACGCCCTAGGCGGAAGTCGACCGGTCGAGCTCATCGGCGGTCGTGACCACGAGATCGGGTTCGGGACGGTTGCGCCGGTTCAGCTTGACCGCCATCTCACGATCAGCGAGAAGGCCGTCGGGCACCAGCGACTCCAACGCCGCGGTCAACGCCGATACCACCTTTCAGTGTGTCGCGGCGCCTGCGTCAGATGATCGAGGTCATCGGCGAACCACCCCTCGATGCGTGGCGCGTACATCCACTCCGGCAGCTCGTTCACAGGCCGACGGTAGCGGGGCCCGGCCGGGCCGGGACCTCGTTAGGCTCACCCCCATGGAGAAGGTGCTGGTGAGTGCGTGTCTGGCCGGGGTGCCGTGCCGGTACGACGGACGGGCGAAGACGGCGCGGGTGGTTGACGAACTGGTCGCCGAGGGGCGGGCGGTCGTGGTGTGTCCGGAGGGGGAGGGCGGACTGCCGACACCGCGGCCGGCGGCGGAGATCGTGGGCGGGGACGGTGCCGACGTGCTGGACGGGCGGGCGCGGGTGGTGGACGCGACCGGGGCCGACTGCACGGAGGAGTTCACGGCCGGGGCCCGGGCGGCGCTGGCCGCGGCCGAGGCGGCCGGCGCGCGGCGGGCGGTGCTGATGGCCCGCAGCCCGTCCTGCGGCTGCGGTCAGGTGTACGACGGGACCTTCGGCGGGACGCTGCGGCCGGGGGACGGGGTGACGGCGGCACTGCTGCGGCGGGCGGGGATCGAGGTGGAGCCGGCCTGACGCCTTGTCCGCTCCGCAGCCGAGCCGTGATCAAGCTGCGATGTCCCGGACGGATCCGATCCGGGCCGGCGCCCGTCGAATGGCCCGAGTGCCCCGGCAGGGGGCACGGGACAGTCGACGCGGGGAGGGCCCGACGGTGGGAAGAGGACGGCGGAGAGCGGGGGCGCTGGCGGCGGTCGCCGTGACGGCGGCGCTGGTGGCGGGCTGCGGGGCGGACCGGGACAGCGGGGGCACCAAGGACATGTCGGCGGCCGCCCCGGCCCAGGCCGCCGCCGGGGAGGCGGCCAGGGCCGACTCCGCGGTGGGGGCGCCGGAGGCGGCGGGGGCGGCGGGGGCAGCGGCCTCGGCGGCGCCCAAGGCCGCGGCGGCCCCCACGGTGGACGCCCGGCAGATCGCGTACTCGGCGCAACTGACGGTGCGGGCGGCGAGGGTGGACGAGGCGATGGCGCGGGCCCGCGCGCTGGCCCTCGCCGCCGGCGGCTACGTGGCGAGCGAGACGGCGAGCGGCCGCGGGGAGGGCGGCGACGAGTCGGCCGGCGGCCTGCAGAGCGGGCAGATCACCGTGAAGGTGCCGTCGGCGGCGTTCCAGCAGACGCTGGACGGGCTGGCCGAACTCGGCGAGGTGGTCTCCCGGCGCAGCCAGGCGGAGGACCTCACCCAGCAGGTCGCGGACGTCAACAGCCGGATGCAGAGCCAGCAGGCGAGCGTGGACCGGGTGCGGGCGCTGATGGCGCAGGCGAAGACGCTGGCCGAGATCGTCAGCCTGGAGAGCGAGCTGAGCCGCCGGGAGGCGGACCTGGAGTCGCTGCAGAAGCAGGTGAAGGAGCTGTCGGCGAAGACCTCGCTGTCCACCGTCACCCTGGACGTGCGACGGCAGCAGGACAAGCCCAAGGCCGACGGCGTGCCGGAGGCCCCGAAGAAGGACGGCTTCTGGGAGTCGGTCGGCTCGGCGCTGAGCGGCGGCTGGCACGTGCTGGCCGTGATCGTGCGCGGCCTCGTCGTGGCGGTGGCCGCAGTGCTGCCGTTCCTGCTGGTGGCGGCGCCGGTGGCGGCGGTCCTGTGGGCGCTGCGCCGACGCCGGCGGGGCGCGGCACCGGCCGTCCCCGGGCCCGCCGATGCCGACGGCGAGGAGGACGACGCGGACGGCGAGGAGTGGGACCAGGCCGGGAAGACCCCCTGACGGGACGGCCGGGAACGACGACGGCGGCGGGTCCCCTCCGGTCTCCCGGACGGGACCCGCCGCCGTCGCGTCGGTCAGCGGGCGCTGGTCTCGTGCACGAAGGCGACCAGGCGGGACAGCGCGTCCGGGTCCATGCTGGGCAGCACGCCGTGGCCGAGGTTGAAGATGTGGCCGCTGGTGCCGAGCGCCTGGGCGGCGTGCAGCACCTCGCGGGCCTTGGTCTCGACGGCCCTGGTCGGCGCGAACAGCACCGCCGGGTCGAGGTTGCCCTGCAGCGCCTTGCCGGGGCCGACCCGCTCGGCGGCGACGTTCAGCGGCACCCGCCAGTCGACGCCGACCACGTCCGCGCCGGCCTGGCCCATCAGGCCGAGCAGTTCGCCGGTGCCGACGCCGAAGTGGATCCGCGGCACGCCGTAGTCGGCGACCGCGTCGAACACCTTGGTGCTGGCCGGCATGACCGAGCGGCGGTAGTCGTCCGGGGCGAGCGAGCCGACCCAGGAGTCGAACAGCTGGACGGCGGAGGCGCCGGCCTCGATCTGCACCTTGAGGAAGGCGGAGGTGATGTCGGCCAGCCGGTCGACCAGGGCGGCCCACAGCTCGGGGGCGCCGTACATCATGGCCTTGGTGTTCTCGTGGTTCTTGGACGGACCGCCCTCGACCAGGTAGCTGGCCAGCGTGTAGGGGGCGCCGGCGAAGCCGATCAGCGGGGTGGGGCCGAGCTCGTCCACCAGCAGGCCGACGGCCTCCGTGATGTAGGGGACGTCGTCCGGCTCCAGCGGGCGCAGCCGCTTCAGGTCCTCGGCGGTGCGGATCGGGTCGGCGATGACCGGGCCGATGCCGGGCTTGATGTCGACGTCGATGCCGATGGCCTTGAGCGGCACCACGATGTCGCTGAAGAAGATCGCCGCGTCCACCTCGTGCCGGCGCACCGGCTGCAGGGTGATCTCCTTGACCAGCTCGGGCCGCATGCAGGACTCCAGCATGGGGATGCCCTCGCGGACCTTCAGGTACTCGGGCAGCGAGCGGCCGGCCTGGCGCATGAACCACACCGGGGTGTGCGGTACCGGCTCGTGCCGGCAGGCGCGCAGGAACGCCGAGTCGTACGCGGCGCCGCGGCGCGCGTCGGGCTGCTGACCGGGGGTGGCGCCGGTCGGGGGGACTGCCGGGGTGGCTGCCGTGGTGTCTGCCGTCGTCTCGCTCACGCTCCAAATCTTCGCACGCGGCCCGGCCCGTCCGCCCCGGTGGTCTCGTGGGTTCCTCCAAGATCTGGCCGGATTGCCGCCCCGGCGCGCCGCGCGGGAAGAAGTTGCGGCGATTACCCGTGTTTTCGACCTAGTCTTCGGGTCATGGCAGCGGTCGGAGGGCACCCCGCACAGGGTGGCGCAGCAGGTGGCGGAACGGGTCGGGAGGCGGCGCCGAGCGAGTTCCGGGCTGCCGTGGAGGCACTCTCCGAGGCCCGGCTGCGCCCCGAGGTCGTCCTCTCCCCCGCCCCGGCGCCCCGCCGGCTGGCCCCGTACTCCTTCGCGCTGACCGCCGCCGTCGAGGTGGACGGCGAGGAGCTGGCCGACGGCCGGCTGGTGCTGCTGCACGACCCGGAGGGGCAGGAGGCCTGGAACGGGGACTTCCGGGTGGTCACCATGACCCGGGCCGAGCTGGAGCCGGAGATGGCCGGCGACCCGATGCTCTCCGAGGTCGGCTGGGCCTGGCTGCTGGACGCGTTGCAGGCGCACGGCGCCGGGTACGCGGAGCCGTCCGGCACGGTGAGCCTGTCCGCCTCGCAGTACTTCGGCGGGCTGGCGGACCGCGCGTCGAGCACCGAGATCGAGATCCGGGCGTCCTGGACGCCGGCCGACGGCCGCTTCGAGCGGCACCTGGCGGCCTGGGGGGACCTGCTGTGCATCAGCGCGGGCCTGCCGCCTGCCGCTCCGTCCCCGCACTCCCCGGCGGACGTCACGTCACTCGGTGGAGTGGTCCCGATGCCGGCGCGGCGACGCCCCCGTTCGCACTGAGGAGTGGCGCCCGCCGTGGCGTCACCGGCGGACGCGTCGCCACCCCCAAGGCTGACCGAGTGTGACTTCGGGGATGCTCTCCGTCAATAACGTGCTCAGAACCGACCGGTTTGCGCTGGATCTGATCGATTTTGTACGAATTCCAGGCATGTCGTATCACTCATCTGCGCGATTTGTCCGTATTGTGACTCACTAGATCGTGATCTTTCGCTAAAGCCGGGCACGGATGCTGCCGAAGCACACTGTGACCCTTTCCGAACGCGGAACACTCCGACCGCCCCCTCGGGGTTCCGTCCGCCACTCCCGCAGGAGGCCTGGTGTCGGTCCTTCTTGAGCACCCCGCAAACGTGGTCGCCTACCGCCCGACCAAGCCCACCGCCATGGTGGTCATCGCCGATCCCCGCGTCCGAAACACCGTCACCCGTCACCTCTGGGCGCTCGGCGTCCGGGACGTGATCGAGGTGTCCTCGATCGCCGAGGCCCGCCCCCGGGTCTCCACCCCGCGCGACATCTGCGTCGCCGACGTCCACCTCCCCGACGGTTCCGGACTCACGATCCTCGCCGAGACCCGCGCCGCCGGCTGGCCCAACGGGCTGGCGCTCTCCGCCGCCGACGACATCGGCGCCGTGCGCAGCGCGCTGGCCGGCGGGGTCAAGGGCTACGTCGTCACCGGCACCCGCACCAATGTCGCCATGCCGGGCCGCCCCGGCCTGCCGCTCGGCGCCGCCGGGCTGGCCGGCCGGATGCGCCGCCCCGGGATGCCGGGCATGCCGGGCGCGCACGGGGCGCCGGGCGCCCCCGGGGCACACGGTGCGCCGGGTGCCCAGCAGGCCGCCTACCGGGAGCTCTCCGGCCGCGAGGTGGAGGTGCTGCGGCTGGTGGCCGAGGGCCAGTCGAACAAGGCGATCGGCGTGGCGATGGGCCTCTCGGCGCTCACCGTGAAGAGCCACCTCGCCCGGATCGCCCGCAAGCTCGGCACCGGCGACCGCGCCGGGATGGTCGCGGTCGCGCTGCGCACCGGCATCATCCACTGACGCCCCGGCCGCTGCGGCGGCCCTGGAGGAACGTTTCCTCCGGGGCCGCCGCAGCGCGCTGAGCGGATCCCGGAGCCCCTCCCCCGGCGGCCCGCCGGCGGTCCCCGCATCGGTCTGACCAGTCCGACAACACTCCCGGTCGCGGGGTCCGTCGTACCCTTGGTGGGTGACCGACGCCGTAGCAGCCATCCCAGAAGAAGCAGCCCCGGTCCCGCTCCTCGAACCGAAGGAGGGGATCCCTCCGGTCGTGGCGGACGAGCAGGCGCTGGCCGCCGCCATCGCCGCCTTCGCGGCGGGAACCGGACCGGTCGCCGTCGACGCCGAGCGGGCCTCCGGCTACCGCTACGGCCAGCGGGCGTACCTCATCCAGCTGCGCCGCGCGGGCGCCGGGACCGCGCTGATCGACCCGATCGCCTGCCCCGACCTCGGCGCCCTCGGTGCGGCCCTCGCGGACACCGAATGGGTGGTGCACGCCGCCACCCAGGACCTGCCCTGCCTGGCCGAGGTGGGCATGAGACCCCAGCGCCTGTTCGACACCGAGCTGGCCGGACGGATCGCCGGCTTCGCCCGGGTCGGACTCGGACCGATGACCGAGAGCGTGCTCGGACTGAGCCTGGCCAAGGAGCACTCCGCGGTCGACTGGTCCACCCGCCCGCTGCCCGAACCGTGGCTGCGCTACGCCGCTCTGGACGTCGAGGTGCTGGTCGAGCTGCGCAACGCACTCGAACAGGAGCTGGACGCCCAGGGCAAGCTCGGCTGGGCCCTGGAGGAGTTCGCGGCGATCGCCGCCGCTCCCCGCCCGGCCCCGCGGACCGACCCCTGGCGCCGCACCTCGCAGCTGCACAAGGTGCGCCGGCGCCGCCAGCTCGCCGTGGTGCGCGAGCTCTGGCTGGCCCGTGACCGGATGGCGCAGGACCGGGACGTCTCGCCGGGCCGGGTGCTGTCGGACGCCGCGATCGTCAACGCCGCGCTGGCCATGCCGCTGACCGCCGCCGCGCTCCAGGGCGTCCAGGGCTTCGGGCCGCGGGTGCACCGGCGCCAGCTGGAGCAGTGGCTGGCCGCCGTCCAGCGCGGGCGGGAGGTGCCGGAGAACCAGCTCCCGCCGGCCGCCGCACCGCACGACGGCCCGCCGCCGCCGCGCGCCTGGGCCGAGAAGGACCCGGTGGCCGCCGCCCGGCTGAGCGGGGCGCGCGCCGCGGTCGGCGAGCTGGCCGAGCGCCACCACCTGCCGGCCGAGAACCTGATCACCCCGGACCTGGTCCGCCGGGTGTCCTGGGAGCCGCCGGCCGACGCCTCCGCCGCCAATGTGGCCGCCGCGCTGCGCCGGCTCGGCGCCCGCCAGTGGCAGGTGGACCTGGTCGCCCCGGCGATGGCCACCGCTTTCGCCGAGGCGGCGACGGCGACGGCGACGCAGCAGGGCTGAGCCGGGAACAGACGGAGAAGGGGATGCCGCCCGGAGAGGGCGGGCATCCCCTTTTTCGTGGGCGGGCCCAACGTGTCCGGGGACACATCGACGGAAGCGGCCGACGGGCCTGGGCAGGCTGGTTACCGACGGGTAGCATGGCCGACAAGCAGCGCCGCCCGCGTCCCCTCGTGCGATGGTGAGCGGCAGCCTGCCCACCTGAACCGTTGGTCCCTGGGAGGAGAGCCCCCGTGCCTCGTACCGCGAGGGACGTCGTCTTCGTCGATGGCGTCCGCACCCCGTTCGGCAAGGCCGGCCCGAAGGGCATCTACCACGAGACGCGCGCCGACGACCTGGTCGTCAAGTGCATCCGGGAACTGGTGCGCCGCAACCCGAACCTGCCCGTCGAGCGCATCGACGAGGTCGCCATCGCGGCCACCACGCAGATCGGCGACCAGGGTCTGACCATCGGCCGCACCGCCGCGCTGCTGTCCGGCCTGCCGAAGTCCGTCCCCGGCTACGCGATCGACCGGATGTGCGCCGGCGCGCTGACCGCCGTGACCACCACCGCCGGCGGCATCGCCTTCGGCGCGTACGACGTGGTCGTGGCCGGCGGCGTCGAGCACATGGGCCGCCACCCGATGGGCGAGGGCGTCGACCCGAACCCGCGCTTCGTCTCCGAGAAGCTCGTCGACGAGTCCGCCCTGTTCATGGGCATGACCGCGGAGAACCTGCACGACCGGTTCCCGCACCTGACCAAGGAGCGCTGCGACGCCTACGCCGTGCGCTCGCAGGAGAAGGCCGCCAAGGCGTACGCCAACGGCGACATCCAGCCCGACCTGGTGCCGATCTCGGTCCGCAACACCAACCCCGAGGTCGGCGAGACCGGCTGGGGCCTGGCCACCGTGGACGAGCCGATGCGCCCGGGCACCACGATGGAGAACCTGGCCGGTCTGAAGACCCCGTTCCGCCCGCACGGCAACATCACCGCGGGCAACTCGGCCGGTCTCAACGACGGTGCCACCGCCTCCCTGCTGGCCGCCGAGGACGTGGCCGAGGAGCTGGGCCTGCCGGTGAGGATGCGCCTGGTCTCGTACGCCTTCGCGGGCGTCGAGCCCGAGGTGATGGGCATCGGCCCGGTGCCGGCCACCGAGAAGGCGCTGGCCAAGGCCGGTCTGACCATCGACGACATCGGCGCGTTCGAGGTCAACGAGGCCTTCGCCGTCCAGGTGCTGGCGTTCCTGGACCACTACGGCATCGCGGACGACGACGAGCGGGTCAACCCGTACGGCGGCGCGATCGCCTTCGGCCACCCGCTGGCCTCCTCCGGCGTGCGCCTGATGAACCAGCTGGCCCGCCGCTTCGAGCAGCGTCCGGACGTCCGTTACGGCCTCACCACGATGTGCATCGGCTTCGGCATGGGCGGCACCGTCGTCTGGGAGAACCCGCATTGGAGCGGAGCGGAAAAGTCGTCCGAGTCCGAGGGTGGTAAGTGAGCATGAGCACCACGACTGAGCTGCTGACCCGCGGCGCCGAACTCTTCCCCGGCGAGGTCGTCACCACCGCGCACGTGCGCCACCTCGACCTGCCGCTGCAGGCCGGCCGGCTGGCGCTGATCACCCTGGACAACGGCTTCGACCACACCAAGCCGACCACCTTCGGCCCGGGCTCGCTGCTCAAGCTGGACGCGGCGCTGGACCAGGTCGAGGCGGAGGCCGCCGAGGGCGCCATCGTCGGTGCCGCGATCACCGGCAAGCCGTTCATCTTCGCGGTCGGCGCCGACCTCAAGGGCGTCGAGCTGCTCCGGGAGCACGCGGACGCGCTGGCCATCGGCAAGGGCGGCCACGAGGTCTTCAAGCGGATCGCCGCGCTGCCCGTCCCGACCTTCGCGTTCTACAACGGCGCGGCGATGGGCGGCGGCGTCGAGGTCGGCCTGCACTGCGACTACCGCACGGTGTCGGCGGGCGTCCCGGCGTTCTCGCTGCCCGAGGTCTTCCTCGGCCTGGTGCCCGGCTGGGGCGGCTGCACCGTCCTGCCGAACCTGATCGGCCCGGCGAAGGCCGTCAAGGTCATCATCGAGAACTCGATGGCGCAGAACAAGCAGCTCAAGGGCAAGGACGTGTTCGAGCTGGGGATCGCCGACGCGATCTTCGAGCCGGCCGACTTCCTGGAGCAGTCGCTGTTCTGGGCGGCGCGCGTCCTCAAGGGCGAGGTGACCGTCGAGCGCGAGGCGATCGACCGCGGCAAGGCCTGGGACGACGCCGTCGCCTGGGGCCGGCTGGTCGCCGACGCCAAGGTGCACGGGGCGGCCCCGGCCGCGTACCGGGCGCTGGACATCATCGCCCAGGTCAAGGACCAGGACCTCCAGGCCGGCTTCGACGCCGAGGACGCGGCCCTGGCCGACCTCATCATGGGCGGTGAGCTGCGCAGCGGCATCTACGCCTTCAACCTGGTGCAGCGCCGGGCCAAGCGCCCGGTCGGCGCCCCGGACAAGTCGCTGGCCCGCCCGGTCTCCAAGGTCGGCGTCGTCGGCGCCGGTCTGATGGCCTCGCAGCTGGCGCTGCTGTTCGCCCGCCGGCTGGAGGTGCCGGTGGTCCTCACCGACATCGACCAGGAGCGCGTCGACAAGGGCGTCGGCTACGTCCACGCCGAGATCGACAAGCTGCTGGAGAAGGGCCGGATCGGCAAGGACAAGGCCAACCGCCTCAAGGGCCTGGTCTCCGGCTCGCTGGACAAGGCCGCGGCCTTCGGCGACGCCGACTTCGTGATCGAGGCCGTGTTCGAGGAGATGGGCGTCAAGCAGACCGTCTTCGCGGACCTGGAGAACGTGGTCTCGCCGACCTGTGTGCTGGCGACCAACACCTCCTCGCTGTCGGTCACCGAGATGGCCTCGAAGCTGAAGCACCCGGAGCGGGTCGTCGGCTTCCACTTCTTCAACCCGGTCGCGATCCTGCCGCTGCTGGAGATCGTCCGCGGCGAGAAGACCGACGACGCCTCGCTGGCCACCGCCTTCGGCGTCTCCAAGAAGCTGAGGAAGACCTCGGTGCTGGTCAAGGACGCCCCGGCGTTCGTGGTCAACCGGATCCTGACCCGCTTCATGGGCGAGATCCAGAGCATCATCGACGAGGGCACCCCGATCGCCACCGTCGAGAAGGGCGTCGAGCCGCTCGGCCTGCCGATGTCCCCGATCGTGCTGCTGGAGCTGGTCGGCCCGGCCATCGCCCTGCACGTCTCGGAGACCCTGCACGGCGCGTTCCCGGAGCGGTTCACCGTCTCGGAGAACCTCGGCAAGGTGGTCAAGGCCGGCAAGCGCGGCTTCTACACCTGGGTGGACGGCAAGCAGGTCCTCGACCCCGAGGTGCTGGAGCTGCTCTCCTTCGGCGACACCGTGCTGACCGAGGAGCAGGTCCTGGCCCGCGCCCTGGAGGCCGTCGCGCAGGAGATCGGCCTGATGCTGGAGGAGGGTGTCGTCGCCGAGGCGCAGGACATCGACCTCTGCATGATCACCGGCGCCGGCTGGCCCTTCCACCTGGGCGGGATCACCCCGTACCTGGACCGTGAGGGCGTCTCGGAGCGGGTGAACGGCAAGCGCTTCCTGGCCCAGGGCGTGGCCTCGGTGCCCGCCTAGCCGGAACGCCGAAGGGCCCCGGTGACCGCTGACGGTCACCGGGGCCCTTCGCGTCGTCCGGGGGGCCTTCCGGCGGTACGGGGAGAGGCCTACTGGCGCTTGAGGCGGTAGACGACGGTGTCGGCGAAGACGCCGACCATCTCGTAGTGGGTCTCCAGCAGGTTCTCGATCTTCGGGATCATGCCCGGCTGGTACGGCGCGAGGCCGGAGTCGTCGACGACGACCTCGGGCAGGCCCTTGGCGATCTCCTGGTCGAAGGTCTGCCAGGCGTTGTCCATCGAGAACTGCTCGCCGACGTTGGGGCTGCCGTCCTTGCCGCCGCTGTAGTTGGTCAGGAAGCCCGCGGTGAGGTAGCGGGTGGCGGGCTTGCGGTCGGCGAGCCAGTACAGCTCCGGGTGCATGCCCCAGACCAGCACGGTGTCCTTGGGGGTGGTCTGCGCGGCGACCGCGGTGGCGACCTCGGTGGTGCGGTCCAGCCGCTCCCCCGGCCAGGCCAGCGCCAGGCCCCAGAAGACGGTGGCGGCGGCCGTGGTGTACACCAGCACCGGTTTCCAGCGCACGGCCGAGGTGGCGATCGCGCCGGTGCCCAGCAGCACCAGCGGCGGCATCAGCTGGAGGTAGTAGTGGCCGAAGAAGTGGAAGCCCATGCTGACCGCGACGACCGAGGAGAGCAGCCACACCCACAGGTCGGTGGTGGAGCCGTGCTCCTCCCCGGCGACCGGCAGCGGGCGGTGCCGGTGCTTCAGCCAGAGCCGGCGGCCGACCGGCAGCAGGAAGCCCAGGCCGGCGGCGAGCAGGATCGCCGAGTTGCCGAGCGCCCGGCCGAGCATCTGCAGCCAGGCGCCGCCGACGGTGGCGTAGTCCCCGCTGCCGGTGACCACCCAGAACAGGAAGCCCTTGGGTTTGGTGAGGATCACCGCGACCAGCGCTATCGGCAGGGTGAAGCCGAAGCCGATCTTGAGCAGGGCGGGGACCCAGCGCACACCGCGCCGCCGGGCGTCCTGGAAGAGCATCCAGAGCACCGGCAGCAGCACCGCCCCGCCGGTCTGTTTGGTGAGCGAGCAGAGCGCCACCGCGATGCCGGCGGCCAGCCAGCGGCGGCGCTCGGCGTAGCGGAAGGCGGCCACCATGGCGGGCAGCATGAAGACCTCGAAGGTCGCCGCCTGGGTGTCCTCCGGGGAGAGCCCGATGGAGACCAGCAGGTAGAGCAGACCCGCGCCGACGCCGGCCCGGTTGCCCCAGCGGCCGCGGGCCAGCGAGGCCAGCAGGATCGCGGTGACCAGGTGGGCGACCACCGCCAGGGTGCGCAGCGGCCAGAGCGAGGCCGAGCCGAAGACGGCGAAGCAGGCCTGGTAGAGCCAGGGCAGCAGCGGCGGCTTGCGGTCCACCACGGTGTCGTAGAGCACGCCGCCGTCGGCGAGCATCCGGGCCTGGGTGGCCAGGAAGCCCTCGTCGGGGCTCCAGACCGGGCGGACGAAGGACGGCAGGTGGGTGAGCAGCGCGACCAGGGCCAGCAGTGGCACCAGCCGCGTCCAGTAGCCGGCCTTCACCCGCTCCCAGCCGTCGGCCGGGGGTACCCCCAAGGGCAGGCGCTCGGCGAGCGCGGTCAGGCGGGATCGGGTGGGGGTCGGCACGGATGACAACCTACCGGGCGGGATCGGCGCGGGCAGCGCCGGTCCCGCCTTTGGTGCGATTATCAGCCCCGGGTGTTGCCGAGCTGTCGCAAACGGCCCGGGTGCGGCTGTGGGCGGGCGGTCAGGCCTCGACGGCGACGTCCAGGCGGGAGACCAGGGCGGTCACCTGGCGGGCGACGTCCGGGGCGGTGAGGCCGATCTCGGCGAGGATCTCGGGCCGCGAGGCGTGGTCCAGGAATTCCTGCGGGATGCCGAAGTCGCGCAGCGGCAGGTCCACGTCCGCGTCGCGCAGCGCCTGGGCGACGGCCGCGCCGACGCCGCCGGCCCGGCCGTTGTCCTCGACGGTGACGACCACCCGGTGCTCGGCGGCCAGGCCGGGCAGCGCCGGGTCGACCGGCTTGACCCAGCGCGGGTCCACCACGGTCGAGCTGATGCCCTGGGCGGCCAGCAGGTCGGCCACCTCCAGGCACATCGGGGCGAGCGCGCCGACCGAGACGATCAGCACATCGGCCCGGCGGCCCTCCTCGGCGTCCGGGTCGACGCGCAGCAGGTCCATGCCGCCGACCTTGCCGACCGCCGGGACGGCCGGGCCGACGGTGCCCTTGGAGTAGCGGACCACGGTCGGGGCGTCCTTGACCTCGACGGCCTCGCGCAGCTGGGCGCGCAGCTGGTCGGCGTCGCGCGGGGCGGCCAGCCGCAGCCCGGGGACGACCTGGAGGATCGACATGTCCCACATGCCGTTGTGCGAGGCGCCGTCGTCACCGGTGACGCCGGAGCGGTCCAGCATGAAGGTGACGCCCAGCCGGTGCAGGGCGACGTCCATCAGGACCTGGTCGAAGGCCCGGTTGAGGAAGGTCGCGTAGACCGCGAAGACCGGGTGCAGCCCGCCGGTGGCCAGGCCCGCCGCGCTGGTGACGGCGTGCTGCTCGGCGATGCCGACGTCGAAGATGCGCTCCGGGAAGGCCTCGGCGAACGGGGCCAGGCCCACCGGGTGCAGCATCGCGGCGGTGATGCCGACGATGTCCTCGCGCTCGCGGCCGAGCTCCACCATCTCCTCGGCGAAGACCGAGGTCCAGCTCCGGCCGCCGCTGCTCTTGACCGGCAGGCCGGTCTCCGGGTGGATCTTGCCCACCGCGTGGAAGCGGTCCTCGTCGTTGTTCTCGGCGGCGTGGTAGCCGCGGCCCTTCTCGGTGAGGCAGTGCACGATCACCGGGCCGCCGAAGCCGCGCGCCTTGGTCAGCGCGGACTCCAGGGCGGTGAGGTCGTGGCCGTCGATCGGGCCGATGTACTTGAGGCCGAGGTCCTCGAACATGCCCTGCGGGGCGATGAAGTCCTTGAGGCCCTTCTTGGCGCCGTGCAGGGTCTCGAAGAGCTGCTGGCCGACCACCGGGGTGCGCTGCAGCGCGTCCTTGCCCCAGGACAGGAAGCGCTCGTAGCCCTGGGTGGTGCGCAGGGTGGCGAGGTGGTTGGCCATGCCGCCGATGGTCGGCGAGTAGGAGCGCTCGTTGTCGTTGACGACGATGACGACCGGGCGGTCCGTGGCGTCGGCGATGTTGTTCAGCGCCTCCCAGGCCATGCCGCCGGTCAGCGCGCCGTCGCCGATCACCGCGACCACCGGGTCGTTCTTCCCCAGCAGCTGGTTGGCCTTGGCCAGGCCGTCGGCGTAGGAGAGGACGGTGGAGGCGTGCGAGTTCTCGATCACGTCGTGCTCGGACTCGGCGCGGGACGGGTAGCCGGACAGGCCGCCCTTGGCGCGCAGCCGGGAGAAGTCCTGGCGGCCGGTGAGCAGCTTGTGGACGTAGCTCTGGTGGCCGGTGTCGAACAGGACGCGGTCGCGCGGGGAGTCGAAGACCCGGTGCAGCGCGATGGTGAGCTCCACCACGCCGAGGTTCGGGCCGAGGTGGCCGCCCGTCTTGGAGACCTCGGTCACCAGGAAGGTCCGGATCTCCTGGGCCAGGGCGGACAGCTGTCCGGGCGTGAGCCGGTCGAGATCGCGCGGTCCCCGAATGCGGGTCAGCAGGGCCACCCGTTCCTCCTCGTTCAGTGTTCGCGGACCGCGGGGGCCCGACGGGCGTCGCCGCCCGGTGTCGACCGGTCGAGTCTAATGTCCGGCTACCGAACACCGGGCGGGGCGTCCGGTACCGACGGCCGGTACGCGCCAGCCACCTCGACGGTCACTCTTTCGAGTGAAGGGGGGAAACCGGCGTGTCGTGCGCCCCCGGCGCGGGCGGGCGGCGGCGCGCCGGGACCGGACGGCGCTCAGGACCGGGCCACCGCGAGCGCGCTGGAGTCGCCCGCCTCGCTCATCACCAGCGCGAGCGCGCCCAGTACCTCGGCGCGGCCGCCCAGGGTACCCGGGACCACCGACAGCTGGCGGGCGGCGCTGGGGATCGCGTAGCGGGCCACCGAGTCCCGGATCGGCCCGAGCACCAGCTCACCGGCCTCGGCGAGGTCGCCGCCGAGGATCACCCGGCGCGGGTTGAGCAGGTTGCACAGGGTGGCCACGCCGGTGCCGATCTGCCGGCCGGCGTCGGCGATCACCCGGCGGCAGCCGAGGTCGCCCTCGTGGGCCAGCTCCACCACCCGGGGCAGGGTGAGCCCGGTGCCGAGGGTGGGGGTGAGCAGGTTCAGCAGGTAGCGGGAGCCGACGAAGGTCTCCAGGCAGCCCCGGTTGCCGCA
This sequence comes from Kitasatospora sp. NPDC008115, assembly GCF_042957205.1. Lineage (NCBI taxonomy): Bacteria > Bacillati > Actinomycetota > Actinomycetes > Kitasatosporales > Streptomycetaceae > Kitasatospora > Kitasatospora sp. NPDC008115. Next base: position 130,251 of record NZ_JBIBHU010000009.1, read on the forward strand.
GCGGCAGACCGGTCCGGCCTCGTCCAGGGTGATGTGGCCGATCTCTCCCGCGGTGCCGCCCGGCCCCCGGTAGATCCGCCCGTTGACCACCAGGCCGGCGCCGACGCCGCTGGCCACCTTGATGTAGGCGAGGTCGCCCAGGCCCCGGCCCGCGCCCCAGACCAGCTCGCCGAGCGCGCCGAGGTTGGCGTCGTTGTCGACGTGCACCGGCAGGCCGAGGCGCTCGGCCAGCTCACGGCCGGGGGCGATGCCGGTCCAGCCGGGCAGGATCGCGGTGGAGCCCAGCGCGCCGGTCTCCACGTCGATCGGACCGGGGACGCCCAGGCCCACGCCGATCACCTTGTCCGGGCGGAAGCCGGCCTCGGCGAGCAGCCGCTCGACCATGGCCTCGGCCCGGTCGAAGCCCTGCGCGGCGGAGACGTCGACGTCCATCGGGGCGCTCTCCTCGGCGAGCACCCGGTGGGCGAGGTTGCCGACGGCGACCCTCAGGTGGGTGTGGCCGAAATCGATCCCCACCACGATGCCCGCGTCCCCGCTGAGCGAGACGCTGCGGGCGCGCCGGCCGCCGGCGGAGGTGTCGGCCACCACGACGGTGCCGCTCTCCTTCAGTTCCCGGACGATGTTGGACACGGTGGCCGCCGAGAGGCCGGTCCCGCGGGCGATCTCCGCCTGGGTCAGCGAGCCGGCCATCCGCACCGCGCGCAGCACCCGCTCCAGGTTGGCCCGGTGCAGCGAGGACTGCGAGCCCGGAGTGTCCGTCGACATGATTCACCCTCCCAAGGGCGAGGGACCCCTCCGCCGGGCGTCCCTTCAAGTCCTGAAGCCTAGGCCCTCTCTTTCGGATCACGCCGGGCGGTCGCCGCCGGAGCACGCACCTCGCCGGCTTGTCCGACGTGATCCGAAAGGGAGGACCTGGGCCCCGGAAGACGGTGAAGGCATGGCGGAGGTAAGGCGAAGGGACGGTGTGCGGGGCCCGGGGCGCGGCGGGGTCCCGGCGGGGACGGGGCGGATTCCGGGCCAGGTCCGGCAGGTCGGCGGCGGGTTGACATCGGCCCAGGTGGGCGCCGGGGCGGGCGGGGTCCCGGGTTCCGGCGCCCGTCCGAAAACCGACCCCCCGTACGATGGTGCCCAATCTCACCCGTCCCGCCGGTCACGGATGTGCACCGACCGCGGGACGCTTCCAGACATGACGGGGCATCAGATGGCAGGGGATCACCCTAACCCGGGAGCTGGCGAAGCTCCCGGCGGCGGCCCGGACAACCGGGGCGTTCCGCTCGGACGCACGCCGGGCGGCGTCGACCCGGCGGCCGTGGCGAACCAGCAGACACAGCTCGACGGGGCCGCGGTCCCCGGCCAGGCGCCGCCGCCGGCCCCGGCCGCGCCGCCCGCCGCGCCGCCGGTCCCGCCGGCCGGGGCCGCGGGCGGGTACGCCTACGCGCCCACCGCCCCCGCCTTCCCCGCGCAGGCGCCGGGCGCGCCGGTCGGCCCGTACGACCCGGCGCCCGGCCAGCCGCAGTTCGGCGCCCCGCCCGGGGGCCAGCCCCCGTACGGCGGCGCGCCCGGGTACGGCTACCCGCAGCAGGGCGGCTACGGCTACCCGGGCGCCCCGGTGCCCACCCCGCCCAAGCAGCGCAACCCCGTGATGGTCTGGGGCGGCATCATCGGCGGTGTGCTGGCGGTCGCCATCGTCGCCGGGCTGGTCGTGCTGTTCACCGACGACAACAAGAAGAAGGACGACCCGCCGGTCGCCTCGGGCGGCACCACCGGCGCGACCACCGGCGGCGCGGCCTCGCCGACCGCCGGCGGCAGCAGCAGCACCGGCGCCTCACCGTCGGCCGGCAGCACCGGTGGCGGCGGCGGCGGCAAGGCCGGCGCCTACAACCTGGCCTGGGCGGCCGACAAGCCGGCCAGCTCGGCCGGCGGCTCCACCCGGCTGCTCGCCATCTGGGGCGCCGAGAAGGTCGCGGTGCGCGCCGACACCACCGGCATCCGCGCCGTCAACACCTCGGACGGCAAGGAGGCCTGGAGCATCCCGGTGCCGGCCGGCGCCAAGGAGTTCTGCACCGCCTCCTACAGTGCCAACTCCAACCACATCGCCGCCGTCTCGCTGAACACCGGTGACAGCGACTGCTCCACCATCGCCGCCGTCGACCTCACCACGGGCAAGCTGTCGTGGAACGTCAAGGTCGGGCAGAACCGGATGTCCTCCCCCACCCTGAGCATCACCGACAAGGTCATCGGCATCGGCGCCAACACGGCCGCCGCGGTGAACGTCGCCGACGGCTCGGTGGCCTGGGCGTTCCAGCCGCGCGACAAGGACTGCAGCGTCTACGGCACCGCCGCCGGCCCGCAGATCGTGGTCACCGACCGCTGCTACGGCGTCAACGCCGGCGTCAAGTCGCAGCTGGTGGTCCTCGAAACGGACACCGGCAAGGTCGCCTCGCCCGCGCCGATCACCCTGACCGGCAGCATCGAGCGGGTCGACAAGGTCCTCTCCGACCAGCCGCTGGTGCTGTCGATGTCCAGCGGCGCCAACGGCGACTACGTGCTGCCGTTCGACAAGACCAACAAGCCGGGCAACCAGATGTCCGTCAAGGAGCCCGGCTACGACAGCCTGCGGCTCAGCGGCCTGGCCGACGCCTTCACCCAGAGCGTGGTCAGCGGCACCACCCTCTACGTGCAGACCAACCCGAGCAAGCCCGCGATCAACGCCTACGACCTGAACACCGGCAAGCGGCTCTGGTCGACCGACGGCCAGGCCAAGGACGGCCTGCGGCTGGTCTCCGGCACCGACAAGGAGGGCAAGGTCCGGGCCATCCTGGACATGGGCTACGGCAAGGACGCCAAGCTGGTGACGCTCGCCCCCGCCGACGGCGCGGTGAGCGAGCTCGGCAACCTCACCGTCAGCAAGGACTCGGCCTTCAACATCGGCATGAGCACCAACGAGTTCATCCTGAACTCGGAGGGGGCGGCGCTGTACGGGTTCTCCCGCGGCAGCTTCGACGCTCCCGTCTTCAAGTACGTCAAGAAGTAACGGCGTCACCGGGCGGGGTGGCACGGCCTCGTGGGCCGCGCCGCCCCGCCCGCTTCGTATCCGGGCCCGTTCCGGCGGCCCCGGCGGGCGGGCATGGCAGGATGCCAGGCATCAGCCTGACGAAGGAGTCCAGCGAGTGCCCGGCACCAACCTGACCCGCGAGGAGGCCCGCACCCGGGCCGACCTCCTGCACGTGGACGCGTACGACATCGAGCTCGACCTGGGCTCGGCCCGAGAGGGGGGCACGTTCCGGTCCACCACCGTGGTCCGGTTCACCGCCACCACCCCGGGCGCTTCCACCTTCATCGACCTGGTCGCCCCGAGCGTCGAGGAGATCGTCCTCAACGGCGAGCGGCTCGACAACGCCGGCTTCGCCGACAGCCGGATCGCGCTGCCGGACCTCGCCGCCGAGAACGAGCTGCGCGTCGTCGCCACCTGCGCCTACACCAACACCGGCGAGGGCCTGCACCGGTTCGTCGACCCGGTCGACGGCGAGACCTACCTCTTCACCCAGTTCGAGGTGCCGGACGCCCGCCGGGTCTTCGCCAACTTCGAGCAGCCCGACCTGAAGGCCTCGTTCACCTTCACCGTGACCGCGCCGGCCGGCTGGAGCGTGGTCTCCAACTCGCCCACCCCCGAGCCGGAGGGCGAGGGGGACACCCGGGTCTGGCGCTTCGCCCCGACCGGCCGGATCTCCACGTACATCACCGCGCTCATCGCCGGCCCCTACGTCGGGGTCTTCGACAGCTACGAGAACGGCGACCAGAAGGTGCCGCTGGGCATCTACTGCCGGCCCTCGCTGAGTGGGTTCCTGGACGCCGAGGCGATCTTCGAGGTCACCAAGCAGGGCTTCGACTACTTCCAGGAGAAGTTCGACTTCCCCTACCCGTTCCCCAAGTACGACCAGCTGTTCGTGCCGGAGTTCAACGCCGGTGCGATGGAGAACGCGGGCGCCGTCACCCTGCGCGACCAGTACGTGTTCCGGTCCAAGGTGACCGACGCCGCGTACGAGGCCCGCGCCGCGACGATCCTGCACGAGCTCGCCCACATGTGGTTCGGCAACCTCGTCACCATGGAGTGGTGGAACGACCTCTGGCTGAACGAGTCGTTCGCGACCTACGCCGAGGCGGTCTGCCAGGCCGAGGCGCCCGACTCCCGGTGGCCCAACTCCTGGACCACCTTCGCCAACCAGATGAAGACCTGGGCGTACCGGCAGGACCAGCTGCCGTCCACCCACCCGATCATGGCCGACATCAACGACCTGGAGGACGTCCAGGTCAACTTCGACGGCATCACCTACGCCAAGGGCGCCTCGGTGCTCAAGCAGCTGGTGGCCTACGTCGGCCAGGACGCCTTCTTCGAGGGCGTGCGCGCCTACTTCAAGCGGCACGCCTGGGGCAACACCCGGCTCGGCGACCTGCTCGGCGCCCTGGAGGAGGCCAGCGGACGCGACCTCAAGGCCTGGTCCGCCGCCTGGCTGGAGACCGCCGGCATCAATGTGCTGCGCCCCGCGCTGACCCTGAACACCGACGGCGAGATCGAGTCCTTCGCCGTGCTCCAGGAGGCCCCGGCGCTGCCGGCCGGCGCCAAGGGCGAGGCCGTGCTGCGCCCGCACCGGATCGCCGTGGGCCTGTACGAGCTGGTGGACGGCTCGCTTGTGCGCACCGACCGGATCGAGCTGGACGTCGACGGCCCGCGCACCGAGGTGCCGCAGCTGGTCGGCCGGCACCGCCCGGCCGTGATCCTGCTGAACGACGACGACCTGTCCTACGCCAAGGTCCGGCTGGACGAGGACTCGCTGGCCGTGGTCACCGAGAACCTCGGCGGCTTCACCGAGGCGCTGCCGCGCGCGCTGTGCTGGGCCTCCGCCTGGGACATGACCCGCGACGGCGAGCTGGCCGCCCGCGACTACCTGACGCTCGCCCTCTCCGGCCTGCCGCGCGAGAGCGACATCGGCGTGGTCCAGTCGGTGCACCGCCAGGTCAAGCTGGCGCTGGACGCCTACACCGACCCGGCCTGGCGCGAGCAGGGCCTGGCCCGCTGGGCCGAGGCCGCCGAGCAGGCGCTGCGCGCCGCCGAGCCGGGCAGCGACCACCAGCTGGCCTGGGCCCGGGCCCTGGCCGGCGTCGCCCGGACCGACGGTCAGCTCGGCCTGCTCGCCGGGCTGCTGGACGGCAGCGCGGAGATCCCCGGCCTGGCCGTGGACACCGAGCTGCGCTGGACCCTGCTGGGGCGGCTCGCCGCGACCGGCCTGGCCGACGAGGCCCGGATCGAGGCCGAACTGGCCCGCGACAACACCGCGGCCGGCCAGGAGCACGCGGCCAGCTGCCGGGCGGCCCGTCCGACCATCGAGGCCAAGGCGGCGGCCTGGGCGTCCGTGGTGGAGTCGGACGAGCTGACCAACTACGTGCAGGCGGCCGTGATCGGCGGCTTCCAGCAGGCCGACCAGCGCGCGCTGGTCGCGCCCTACGCGGAGAAGTACTTCGCCACGGTGAAGGGCGTCTGGGAGACCCGCAGCCACGAGATCTCGCAGCAGATCATCGTCGGGCTGTACCCGTCGCTGCTGGTCGAGCAGGCCACCCTGGACGCCACCGACGCGTGGCTGGCCTCCGCCGACCCGGCGCCGGCGCTGCGGCGGCAGGTCGTCGAGGCGCGGGCCGGCGTGGAGCGGGCGCTGAAGGCGCAGGCCGCCGACCGGGCCGCCGCGGAGCGCTGACCTCCCCTCCTCCCCCTCCCGCGCGGAGGGGGAGGAGGAGATGCGCGAGGGGGCGCCGGACCAGGTCCGGCGCCCCCTCGGGGTCTGTGCTCGTGTGGGTGGAGGACGAAGCCGTTTTCGGCTACTTCTTCTTCTTGTCGCCGAACGGCAGCGCGGCCAGGCCGCCGATGATCACGAAGGCCGCGATCGGGAGCAGCACGAACAGGCCGAGGGTCTCGGCGACGCTCAGGCCGCTACCCGGGTCGTCACCGTCGTCCCGGGTGAGGGCCATGGCGGGCGACGACAGCAGCATCATCAGCGTGACCGTTGCGGTGACCGCGCCGGCTCGCAAAGCGTTCCTCTTGTCCACGGTGCCAACTTACCCGTCACTTACGCCGGGCCGCTCGCCGGGGTCGGCCTTTCGGGAGCGGCCCCGCCGGCCGTGTCCGGCCGGACGCCCACGGAGCGCAGCAGGTCCGCGAGGGTGCGGGCGTCCGGGGCCGCGGCCAGGGCGTCCAGGGTGACCGGCCGGCCCGCGCCGTCGGCGACCGGCAGCCGCCAGTTCGGGTACTGGTCCCAGGTGCCGGGGAGGTTCTGCGGACGCGGGTCGCCGACCACGTCCGGCAGCCAGACGCCGACCAGCCCGGCCGGGGTGGCCGCGAGGAACCGGTGCAGCGCGAACGCCGACAGCGGCTCGTCCGCGCCCAGCAGGCCGAGCCGGACCAGCTCGGCCCGCCAGTCGGCCAGCTCGGCGGCGGCCTGCTCCTGCTCCTCCCCCAGCGGGCGGGCCAGCAGGCCGAGCCGGTGGCGCAGCTCCACGTGCTCGCCGGAGAGCCGGGCGGCGGTGGACGGCAGGTCGTGCGTGGTCAGGGTGGCGAGGCTGCCCGCCCGCCACCGCTCCGGCGGCAGGATCCCGCCGCCGGCCTGCCAGTCCCGCTCGAACCAGAGCACCGAGGTGCCGAGCACCCCGCGCTGCGCCAGTTCCTCGCGCACCCCCGGCTCGACGGTGCCGAGGTCCTCGCCGACCACCGCGGCGCCGGCCCGGTGCGCCTCCAGGGCGAGCACGGCGAGCATCGCCTCGGCGTCGTAGCGGACGTACACGCCCTCGGTCGGGGCGTGCCCGGCCGGCACCCACCAGAGCCGGAACAGGCCCATCACGTGGTCGATCCGCAGCGCGCCGGCGTGCCGGGCGGCGGAGCGGATCAGCTCGGCGAACGGCGCGTAGCCGGCGGCGGCCAGCGCGTCCGGGCGCCAGGGCGGCAGGCCCCAGTCCTGGCCGTGCGCGTTGAAGGCGTCCGGGGGCGCGCCGACCGAGATGCCGGCGGCGAGGACGTCCTGGAGCGCCCAGGCGTCGGCGCCGTCGGGGTGGACTCCCACCGCGAGGTCGTGCACCAGGCCGACCGGCATCCCGGCGGCGCGGGCGGCCCGCTGGGCCCGGTCGAGCTGGCGGTCGGTCTGCCAGGCCAGCCAGCGGTGCAGGTCGACCCGGCCGGCGAGTTCGGCGGCCTCGTGCCGCACCCGCGGGGAGCCGGGGTGGCGCAGGCCCTTGGGCCAGCGGTGGTGGTCGGCGCCGTGCCGTTCGGCCAGGGCGTTCCAGACCGCGTGGCGCTCCAGCCACTCGCCCTCGCGGGCCCGGTAGGCGTCGAAGGCGGCGGTGCGGACGGCGCCGTGGCGGGCCGCGTACCGGCGGTACTCGGCGTGCAGCAGTTCCAGGGCGCGGAGCTTGAGGGCCCAGACCTCGTCGCGGTCGATGAGGCCGTCGTGCTCCAGCACCTCGGCGCGCAGCCGGGCGGCGCGGACCAGCAGCTCGTCCGCCTCGGCGCGGGCCGGGCCGGTCAGGTAGGCGTACTCGGGGACCTCCTCGACCCGCAGGTGGACCGGGTCGGCGAAGCGGCGCGAGGAGGGACGGTAGGGGGACGGGTCGGAGGGGACGGCGGGCAGCGCGGCGTGCAGCGGGTTGATCTGGAGGAAGCCGGCGCCCAGCGAGCCCGCCCAGGTGGCGAGGTCGGCGAGGTCGGCGAGGTCGCCCATGCCCCAGGAGCGGTCGGAGAGGACGGAGTAGAGCTGGGCGAGGAAGCCCCAGCTGCGGCCGGGGAGGGCGGGCAGGCGTTCGGGGGCCACGATCAGGTGGGCGGTGGCGGCGGTGCGGCCGGGCAGCGCGGCGTGCAGCGTGTGCCGGCCCGGCGGCAGGTCGGCGGGCAGCCAGTGGGCGTGGCCGCGCGGGAGCTCCCAGCGGCCGCCCTGCTCCAGGTCGACGGCGAGCCGGGTGTCGGCGGGCAGGTCGAGGGCGGTGCGGCGGCCGGCCCTGGCCACGACGGTCGGGGGCAGCAGGCGGGCGCGCCGGGCGGCCCGGTGCCGGGCGAGCGCCGCGCGGGCGGCGTCGGGGGCGGCCGCGTCCACGCCGAGCGCGGCCAGGACGGCGACCAGCGTGCGGGCGCCGGCCGGCACGCCGCCGGGGCCGCAGCGGGTGTCCACCCCGTGGGCCTGCGCCAGCGCCACCAGCTCGGGCGGGGGCGGCGGCGCGTCCTGCGCCGGCACGTCCAGGCCGTCGGCTCCGTCACGGTCGAGATAAGCGGCCACTCGCGGCTCCTGCGATGTCTCGGCAACGCCCAGTCAGGACAGCCCCAGTCCTACCCGGGTGACGGGCGGGTGACCCGACGGACACGCACCGCTCCCCTCTTTTGGAGCTCGGCCGCCTCCGGGGCCGAGGCGCTCGCCTCGCTCCTTCCGGGGTCTCCCGGGAGGGCGGAGAGTCCTCTTTAAAGGGGCCTTAAGTCCGGCGTAAATCGGACAAAGTCGGCATACCCGTCGACGGCGTTGACACCGGGAAACGTAGCTGGTGGGCTTTGCCGCGATGTGGTTCCAGCCTGGCGAGGAGGCTCCTGTGCAAGCCCGAGTGTCCGAGGCGGCCGGGCGGCGGCTCCGTCAGCAACTGGAGCAGAGTCCGTCGCTGCGCGAGGTGCTCCAGCACCCCGCGGCCCTCGCGGCACGGCGGGCCACCGCGCGGACGTGCCGTCAGCTGGCGCCCAGGACGGCGGACCGGCTGATCGCGGACCTCAAGGGCACCGAACCGCTGCTCCGCTCGGTGCGGGCCGAGCGCGCGCTGGCCGCCCGGCCGGGGGCGCCGAGCCGGCGCACCCTCCAGGTGGCGGCCACCCTGTCGGCGGCGGCCGTGGTCGGCGGCCTGCTGGTGAGCGGCCCGGCCGCGTACGCGCAGGGCCCCGGGTTCTCCCCCGCGCCGGACGTGGTGAGCACCGCGAGCAGCGCCCCGCAGACCCCGCTCGGCAGCGTGAGCGACCCTCAGGTCTTCCCCCGCCCGCAGGAGCAGCAGGTGGCCGGTAAGCCGGTCACCGTGCCGGGCGTCGTCACCCTGGTCGCCGCGCCGCAGGCGGACCACGGCGCGATCGCCGCGCTGCGCGAGGTGCTCGGCGTCGCCGGGGCGACCACCGTGGCCTCGCTGCCGGAGCCGGCCGCGCCGGTCGCCGGCTCGCTGGTGGTGTACGTCGGCGGCCCGGCCGAGGGCGCGGGCGGCGCGACCGACCGGGTGCTGCGCGAGCTCACCGTCGCGGCCGGCGGCCCGGACACCGCGGCCCCGACCACCGCCGGAATGCCCGCCGGCGGCTACGTCCTGGCGGCCGGTCAGCTGCCGGTGGCCGGCGGCGGCAGCTACGGCGCGGTCGTGCTGGCCGGCGCCGACGCGGCCGGCACCTTCTACGCGGCGCAGTCGCTGCGCCAACTGCTGGCCGCCGTCCCCGCCGAGCAGGGCCAGGCGCCGGGCGCGGCCGGTCTCGGCCTGCCCGGGATCACGCTGCGCGACTGGCCGTCCGGCGCCCCGGTGCGCGGCACCGCGGAGGCGTTCTTCGGCACCCCGTGGAGCCAGCAGCAGCGGCTGGAGCAGCTGGACTTCCTCGGCCGCTCCAAGCAGAACTTCTACCTCTACGCCCCGGGCGACGACCCGTACCGCACGGCCCGCTGGCGGGACGCCTACCCGCAGGCGAAGGCCGACGACCTGCGCGCGCTGGCCACCCGCGCCGGGCGCAACCACGTCACGCCGGGCTACGCGATCGACCCCGGCCAGTCCTTCTGCTACAGCTCCGGCAAGGACGCGGACGCGCTGGTCGCCAAGCTGGACGGGCTGCGCAAGCTCGGCTTCACCGCGTTCCAGCTCCAGTTCCTGGACGTCTCCTACGACGAGTGGCACTGCTCCGACGACCGCGCCAAGTACGGCACCGGCCCGGCCGCCGCCGCGAAGGCGCAGGCCGAGCTGGCCGCCAAGGTGCAGGACCGGCTGATCGCCCGGGACCCGGGCCTGGCTCCGCTGTCGGTCCTCCCCACCGAGTACCACCAGCAGGGCTCCACCCCGTACCGGGCGGCGCTGGCCGGCGCGCTGCCGCCGGCCGTGCAGGTGGCCTGGAGCGGGGTCGGGGTGATCCCGGAGCGGATCACCGGCCCCCAGGTCGGCGACACCGCGGACCTCTACGGGCACCCGCTGGTCACCATGGACAACTACCCGGTCAACGACGCCACCCCGGACCGGCTGTTCCTGGGCGCCTACACCGGCCGCGACACCGAGGTGGCGACGCGCTCGGCCGTCATGCTGACCGGTGCGATGCAGCAGCCGGTCGCCTCCCGGATCGCGATCGGCACCGCCGGGGACTTCGCCTGGAACCCGGGCGGCTACAAACCGGAGGACTCCTGGCAGGCGGCGCTGCGCTCGCTGGCCGGCCCGACCGGCGCGACGGCGACGCCCACCGGGGAGACCCTGCCGGCGCTCACCGCGCTGGCCGGCAACAGCGTCTCCTCGCCGCTGGCCAAGCAGGAGTCCGGCTATCTGCAGCCGCTGCTGGACCGGTTCTGGGCGACCGCCGAGCCGACCTCGGGCGCCGCGCCCGACCTCTCGGCGCTGATCGAGGCGGCGGCCCCGCTGCGGGAGGCGTTCGCCGCGATGGCGGGCGCCCAGCAGACCCTGGCCGCCGCCCCGGCGACCGCCCGGCTGGCCGCCGAGGCCGCCCCCTGGCTGGCGCCGCTGCGCGACTACGGCCTCGGCGGGCAGGCCGCCCTGGACATGCTGCTGGCGCAGCGCGGCGGGGACGGCGGGGCCGCCTGGAAGGCCCGGGTGGAGCTGAACAAGCTGCGCGAGCAGCTCGGCCAGAGCCCGGCGACGGTCGGCGCGGGCGTGCTCGGCCCGTTCCTTGAGCGGGCGCTGCGGGCCGCCGACACCTGGGCCGGGGTGCAGGGCGGCGGCATCACCCCGACCACCACGCTGGGCACCGCGCACGACCACCTGCCGGCGCTGATGGCCGACGGCGTCGCGGACACGTTCTACTGGAGTTCGGCGCCGCCGCAGCCGGGCGACTCGGTCGGCCTGGACCTCGGCGGCGGGCGCCCGGTCGGCAGCGTGACCGTGCTGATGGGCTCCTGGGGCAACGGTCCGGACGGTCGCAGCGCGGTCGACGACTACATCCGCGACGGCGTGCTGGAGTACTCCACCGGCGAGGGCGGCTGGCGGAAGCTGGCCTCGGTGAAGAACCAGAAGTCGGTCTCCGCGCAGCTGCCCGCCGGGACGGTGGTCCGGGCGGTCCGGCTGCGGGCCACCGCCGCGCAGAAGACCGCGGTCGCGGTGCGCGAGTTCTCGGTGACCGCGCCGGACGAGCTGCCGGCCAGCGTCTCCGGCGGACCGGCCGCGCTGCCCGGCTCCTCGGCCGCCGCCGTGCTGGACGGCAACCCGGACACCGCCTACCGGGCGGCCACCGCGCCGACCGCGACCGACGAGCCGCTCACCGTCGAGCTGGGCGCCGCCCGGCCGCTGGACCGGCTGACGATCCTCACCGACCCGGGCGTACGGGCCTCGGCCACCGTCTCGGTGCGCCACCCGGACGGCTCCTGGACGGAGGTCGGCGCCGTGCAGCCGGGCTGGAACGAGCTGTCGGCCGGCGGTCTGCCCGCCGACGCGTTCCGGCTGGCCTGGAAGCCGGGCGGGGAGCCGCCGGTGGTCAACCAGGTGATCCCCTGGTACGCGGACGCCCCGGTGGCCCGGCTGAGCCTGGCCGACGCCTCGGTGGACGCGGTGATCGGGGAGACCTCGCCGGTGCAGGCGCAGGCGGCGGTCGAGGCCGGGCGGCCGGAGGGCGTCACCGGGGAGCTGCGCACCGAGGTGCCGGCGGTCGCCAAGGGGCTGACCGTGGCGCCGGTGACCGGGGTGAGCGTGCCGCGCGGCGGGAAGGTCGGCGTGCCGCTGCTGGTCACCGCCGGGCCGGAGACGCCGTCCGGGACGTACCAGGTGCCGGTGGTGTTCGTGGCCGGGCCGACCACCGTACGCCAGGTGCTCCAGGTGCACGTCGTGCCGCCGACCGGCGGGCCGGACCTGGCGATCACCGCGAAGGCCACCTCCTCGGGCGACGAGACGGCGGGCTTCCCGGCCTCGGCGGTGGCCGACCAGGACCCCAAGAGCCGCTGGTCCTCGCCGGCGGCGGACGACGCCTGGGTGCAGCTGGAGCTGCCGGAGGCCACCCACCTGGGCTCCGCGGTGCTGCACTGGCAGGCCGCGTACGCCGCGTCGTACAAGCTCCAGACCTCGGCGGACGGCCGCAGCTGGACCACGGTCGCGACGGTGGAGGACGGTTCGGGCGGCAAGGAGACGGTGCGGTTCGACGCGCCGGACGCGAAGTTCCTGCGGATGCAGGGCGTGGCCCGGGGCACCAAGTACGGCTACTCGCTCTGGGGCGTCGAGCTGTACGCGGCCGCCCCGGCGGGCGGGACGGTTCCGCCGCCCGTGGTACCGCCGGTGACCCCTCCGGTCACGCCGCCGGTCACCCCGCCGGTGGAGCCGCCGGCCGGGACTCCGGGCGGCGGCCAGCAGACGGGCGGCCAGGCCGGCGGCCCGGCGCCGACCACCCCGCCGTCGCCCGTGCCCACCCCCTCCGCGACCACGGCAGGACCGACGCCGCAGCCGACCGGCACCCCGTCGAAGCAGCCCGAGCGGCCCGAGCGGCCGTAGGGCGCCCGAACGGCGGGCCGCCGCGCTCCCCGACTGCGGGGTGCGCGGCGGCCCATGAGGCGTACCGGGAGATATGACGGGCAGGCCCTTGTGGTTCGGCGGATCAGGCGGAGAGCGGTTCCTTCTGTTCTCCGCGGCGGACGGGGGCTGGGTGGGCTGCGTGCGCCCGGCCGAGCGGCACCGGATGGGTGGCCTCGGTATGGTCGTGGTGCTCGTACTCGCCCCACTGCGGGGCGCGCAGCTGGTCGCCCCCGCCGTACGGCTCCAGGTAGGGACGCCAGCGCGGGTCCTTGATGCCGGTGCCGATGATCCGCCAGGCCAGTCCGGTCGGCGGCGCCGGTGGTCGCTTCATCCGCCAGCCGAGCTCGGTGAGGTGGCGGTCGGCCTTGGTGTGGTTGCAGCGGCGGCAGGCCGCCACCACGTTGTCCCACCGGTGCTGGCCTCCCCGGCTGCGCGGGATGACGTGGTCGACGCTGGTGGCGGCGGCCCCGCAGTAGACGCAACGGCCGTGGTCGCGGGCGAACAGCGCCCGGCGGGTGAGCGGGACGGGCCCGCAGAACGGGACCCGCACGAACCGGGTCAGGCGGACGACGGACGGCGCCGGAAGGGCGCTGGTGGCGCTGTGCAGAGTGACACCCGAGTCCTCCAGGCTGACCGCCTTGTGGTTGAGGACGAGGATGAGTGCGCGGCGCATCGATACGACGCCGAGTGGCTCGTACGACGCGTTGAGGACCAGGACATGCGGCACGGATGCCTCCTTGGACGCCTGCGGCGCGTGGCTCGCGCCGGGACGAGCGGTTGGATCGCGCAACGGGTGCGTGATCTCCCCCAGTGTCGCCTTACGCCTTGGTACGGCGCCACCACTCCTGTGTAACGGACCTGACGTGAACTCCGGGTGTGGCTTCTGTCATACCCGGTATGCCCGGGGGGAGCGCGCGTTGCACTCCGGTGCCCCGGCGGGGTACCGCTGAGCCGGTCGGAGCAGTGCGGAAAGCGGCGCTCGGGTGCGCGGACGGGGCGTTCGCGCTGCTCCGCGCGCCCTCCGGACGGCCGATCGGCGTGTCCGGGTACCGGCCGGGCGGCGGCTAGGGTATGGGGGACGGTCCGCAGGCCAGGGGCGTGCCACCCGGGTGTGCCTCCCGCCGACGGGCCGTGCCACGACCCCAGCAGGAAGGTCCCGCACGTGTTCCGGTCCGGTGCCGCCGGCCTCCTCGCCGACGCGTCCGCCACGACGCCGGCCTCGACGCCCACCCCGTCCCCGACTCCCACGGCCCCGGAGTTGCCCGACCTGAGAATCCCGACCAGCGCGCAGGAGGTCTCCGAGACCACCCGCCAGGCCGCCGGCTGGTTCGACGAGCACTGGCAGGACTGGCTCGCCGGCGGGATCCGGATCGTCTTCATCATCGTGCTGGCGCTGGTGCTGCGGGCGATGGTGCGCAAGGTGATCACCCAGCTGATAACGCGGATGATCCGCCCCGGCGAGAGCGAGGACGAGCCGAGCCGGCTGGGCGGGCTGCTGGCCAACACCGGGGTGGTCAACCCCGAGCGGCGCCAGCAGCGGGCGGAGGCGATCGGCTCGGTGCTGCGCAGCGTCGCGTCGTTCACCATCCTGGGCACCGCGGCACTGATGGTGCTGTCGGCGCTCGGGATGAACCTGGCACCGCTGCTGGCGAGCGCCGGTGTGGCCGGTGTGGCGATCGGTTTCGGCGCCCGCAACCTGGTCACCGACTTCCTCTCCGGGGTCTTCATGATCATGGAGGACCAGTACGGCGTCGGCGACGAGATCGACACCGGGGTGGCCACCGGCACCGTGCTGGAGGTCGGCCTGCGGGTGACCAAGCTGCGCGGCGCGGGCGGTGAGATCTGGTACATCCGCAACGGCGAGGTGAAGCGGATCGCCAATATGAGCCAGGGCTGGTCGACGGCCTCGGTGGACGTCCAGGTCGCCTACAAGGAGGACCTGGAGCGGGTCGAGACGCTGATCCAGGAGACCGCCGAGGCGATGGCCAAGGAGGCGCCGTTCGACGAGCTGGTCTGGGCGCCGTTCAAGATCCTGGGCGTGGAGTCGGTCGCGGCCGACTCGGTGGTGCTGCGGATCGAGGCGCGGACCGCCCCCGGCAAGTCGCTGAGCGTGGCGCGGGCGCTGCGCCAGCGGGTCAAGGCGGTGCTCGACGAGGCCGGGATCAAGGTCAAGGAGGAGGTCCCGCTCGCCGCCGCCGCGGGCACCGGCACCGGGACCGCCGCCGCGACCGTCCTGGCCACCGCCGCGATCCCGGGCACCGACCCGGCCCCGCCGTCCGCCCTCGCCGACCCCACCTCGGCGGGCTACAAGGCCGCCACCCCGATACCGGCCCCGGTACGCCCCGCGGACGACGCCACCAAGGCCCCCTGACCGACCGTCCGCACCACCCCGGCCCCGCCTCCGAGCCACTCGGATGCGGGGCCTTCGCGTTGCCCGGTCACGACTTCGCGCGGTCCGGTAACGAGTCGGCATCCTCCGGGGGAAGGGCCATTGACACCCCGCTTACGGGGCCCGTACGGTCCTGTCCCGAGCGACTGGAAAGTTTCCTAACAGTTCGCCGCGAGCCGCCGGACGCCCCGAGGAGGAGGATCTTCGCGTGACCAGAAGCACCGCCAAGGCCCCCCTCGCCGGCACCCCCAGCCTGCTGCGGGCCATCAACGACCGCGCCGCACTCGAACTGCTGCTGGAGAACGGGCCGCTCTCCCGTACCCAGATCGGCACCCTGACCGGGCTCTCCAAGCCCACCGCCTCCCAGTTGCTGGCCCGCCTGGAGGCGGCCGGGCTGGTGCTGCCGGTGGGCACCACGGCGGGCGGGCCGGGCCCCAACGCGCAGCTGTACCAGGTGAATCCGGCGGCCGGCCATGTCGCCGGACTGGACGTCACCACCAGCGAGGTGCGGGTCGCGGTCGCCGACATCACCGGCTCCACGCTCGCCGAGCACGTCGTCCCCACCAAGGGCTGGGCGGCCGCCGAAACGATTCCCCGGGTCGCCGGCGCGGTCGCCGAGGCGGTCCGCGCCGCCGGGCTCGCCGAGGACGCGCTGCACACCGTGGTGATCGGCGTCGGCGGCGCGCCGGACCCGGTCACCGGCAAGCTGCGGTACGCCTCCCACCTGCCGGGCTGGCACGCGCCGCGGCTGGCCGAGGGCCTCGCGCGGGCGATCGGCGCCCCGGTCACCATCGAGAACGACGTGAACCTCGCGGCCGTCGCCGAGCAGTCCTCCGGCGCGGCCCGCGGCTTCGAGGACTTCGTCCTGCTCTGGGCCGGCGAGGGCATCGGCGCGGCGATCGTGATCGCCGGCCGGCTGCACCGCGGCTTCACCGGAGGCGCCGGGGAGGTCGGCTACATGCCGGTGCCCGGCGCGCCGGTGGTCAAGGACGTCCGCCGCCGCAACTCCGGCGGGTTCCAGGAGCTGGTCGGCGCACCCGCCGTCCGGGCCCTGGCCAAGGAGCACGGGCTCGGCGCGCCGACCGCCGAGGAGTCGGTCGCCAAGGCCCTGGAGACCCCGGGCGCCGGCGACGCGTTCCTCGCCGAGCTGGCCGCCCGGCTGGCCGTCGGACTGGCCGTGATCGTCGCCGTCGTGGACCCCAGGCTCGTGGTGGTCTCCGGCGGGGTGCCGAACGCCGGCGGCGAACGGCTGCGGGCCCTGGTCGCGGAGGAACTGGCCCGGATCGCCGCCGCCCGGCCGGAGGTGCGCGGCAGCGCGCTGACCGGCTCCCCCGTCCTGCTCGGCGCGCTGCAACGCGCGCTGGCGGCCGCCCGCGAGGCGGTCTTCTCCACACACTGACGCCACTGACGCTCCGCCCGCTCCACCGCACGTCCCTGCACCCACCTCTCCCCCATCCCCCAACGCGGGACCCGAGGCAATGACGCCTGCCCGCGCAGCCCCAGGAGGACCTCGAAGTGCACTCCACCACCTCACGCTCGCGCAGAAGCCGCCGGACCGTCGCCGCCGTCACCGGCAGCGCCGTCCTCGCCCTTCTCGCCACCGCCTGTACCGGCAGCAGCGACGGCGGCGCCAGTGACGACTCGGCGAGCGGCAAGGACGTCACCATCACCTTCTGGCACGGCTGGAGCCAGGAGGCCGAGGTGAAGGCGATCAACGACAACGTCGCCGCCTTCGAGAAGGCCCACCCCAACATCAAGGTCAAGGCCGTCGGCAACATCGCCGACGACAAGGTCAACCAGTCGCTGCGGGCCGGCGGCGACGAGGCCCCCGACGTGGTCTCCTCGTTCACCACCAACAACGTCGGCATGTTCTGCTCGACCAAGGCCTTCGTCGACCTGAAGCCGCTGCTGGCCAAGGACGGCATCGACGCCGCCAAGACCTTCCCGGCCGCGATGCTCAACTACACGCAGTTCCAGGGCAACCAGTGCTCCCTGCCGCTGCTCGGCGACGCCTTCGGCCTGTACTACAACAAGAAGGCCTTCGCCGACGCGGGCATCACCAACCCGCCGAAGACCTTCAGCGAGTTCGCCGAGGTCGCCAAGAAGCTCACCATCGCCGAGGGCGACGGCTACAAGCAGCTCGGCTTCATGCCGCTGTACCACGGCTACGAGTCGACCACCGAGCACCTCCTCGGCCAGTACGGCCCCAGCTACTTCGACGCCGCGGGCAAGTCCACCATCGCCACCGACCCGAAGATCGCGGCGATGATGAACTGGCAGAAGGGCCTGGTCGACCAGCTCGGCGGCTACGACAAGCTGGAGAAGTTCCGCGCCACCTTCGGCGAGGAGTTCAGCGCCAAGAACCCGTTCCACACCGGCCAGGTCGCGATGGCCATGGACGGCGAGTGGCGCACCGCCTCGCTCGCCACCGACAAGCCGGACTTCGAGTGGGCCACCGCGCCGTTCCCGGTGCCGGACGACCAGCAGGGCACCTACGGCCGCGGCTACCAGACCGGCACCATCGTCGGCATCGCCAGCACCAGCAAGAAGCAGGCCGCGGCCTGGGAGTTCGTCAAGTTCCTGACCACCGACACCGACGCGGTCGTCTCCTTCGCCAACGCGATCCACAACGTGCCGAGCACCTTCGCCGCGCTGGAGTCGCCGAAGCTGATCGCCGACGAGAACTTCAAGACCTTCGTGAACATCGCGAAGAACGCCAACTCCGGCACCACGCCGCCGGTGGTCAACGGCGGCGGCTACATCGTCTCGCTGCAGAACCTCGGCTACGACTACGAGTCCGGCAAGCAGACCGATCTCACGGCCGGCCTCGCGGCCACCGCCAAGGAGATCGACGCCGCCATCGCCCAGGCCAAGTAGCGCCCGGCGCGTCCCGGCCGGCCCGTCCACGGAGCTCCCATGTCACTCGCGTCCGCCACCCGCAAGGGGGCCGGAGCGACCGCCCCGGCGGCGCCTCCCGCGCAGCAGCTGCTGCGCCGGAAGCGCCGCCGGGCGGCGGCCCGCACCCTCGCCTTCCTCTCCCCCTGGCTGATCGGCTTCAGCGTCTTCTTCCTGTACCCGCTGATCTCGACCATCTACTTCTCGTTCACCAAGTACAACGGCTTCGGCTCGCCCACCCTCAACGGCCTGCAGAACTGGGACTACGTCTTCAACGACCTCCCGGCGTTCTGGCAGGGCCTGCGCAACACCCTGTGGCTGGTCGTCATCATGGTGAGCCTGCGGGTGGCGTTCGGCCTCGGCATCGGCATGCTGATCACCAAGATCAAGAGCGGCGTGGGCCTCTTCCGCACCGCCTTCTACCTGCCGTACCTGGCCCCGCCGGTGGCCGCCACGGTCGCCTTCGCCTTCCTGCTCAACCCCGGCACCGGCCCGGTCAACCACTTCCTCGGCGAGATCGGGCTTCCGCAGCCCGGCTGGTTCGCCGACCCGGAGTGGTCCAAGCCCGCGCTCACCCTGCTCGCCATGTGGGGCGTCGGCGACCTGATGGTCATCTTCATGGCGTCCCTGCTGGACGTCCCGAGGGAGCAGTACGAGGCCGCCGAGCTCGACGGCGCCGGCCCGTTCCAGCGGTTCCGGTACGTCACGCTGCCGAACATCTCGCCGATCATCATGTTCGCGGTGGTCACCGGCGTCATCCAGACCATGCAGTACTACACGCAGGCGATCGTCGCCGGGAAGGTCGCCGGCGGCATCGCGGGCAACTCCGGCCAGCAGTTCGAGCCCGGCTACCCGTCCGGCTCCACCTGGACCCTGCCGCAGATGGTCTACAACCTCGGCTTCCAGCGCTTCAACTACGGTGCGGCGTGCGTCGTCGCCCTGGTGCTGTTCGTCATCTCGATGGCCGTCACCTCGGTGCTGATGCGCCGCCGGTCCGGCTTCATGGCCAGCGACGACTAGCGGGGACACGAATCATGACTCTCAGCCAGACCCTCCCCGCGGAGGCACCCGGCAAGCGGCCGGGCCGGGGCGCCGCTCGCGGCCCCGTCACCGCCGCCGCCCGCACCGCCCGCCGCCGCGCGCTGCTCAACTGGGTGGCCGTCCACTCGCTGGCCGTCGCCGCCGGGCTGTTCTTCCTGCTGCCGTTCGCCTTCGCCTTCCTGACCTCGGTGATGTCGGACGGCCAGGCGCTCACCACCGACTACTGGCCGACCTCCTGGAACTGGGGCAACTACGGGAAGGTGCTCGACACCCCCGGGTTCCTCACCTGGTGGCGCAACACCCTGCTGTACGCGGGCCTCGGCACCGTGCTGACCATCGTCTCCAGCCTGCCGGTCGCCTACGCGCTCGCCAAGTTCCGCTTCCGCGGGCGCAACCTGGCGCTGATGGCGGTCATCGCGATGATGATGCTGCCGCCGCAGGTCACCATCATCCCGATGTACCTGTTCTGGGCGAAGCAGATGGGCCTGGGCGGCTCGCTCTGGCCGCTGATCATCCCGATGGCCTTCGGCGACGCCTTCTCGATCTTCCTGCTGCGGCAGTTCCTGCTGACCATCCCCCGCGAGTACATCGAGGCGGCCCGGATCGACGGCTGCGGCGAGCTGCGCACCCTGCTGCGGGTGGTGCTGCCGATGGCCAAGCCCGCCATCGCCGCCGTCGCGCTGTTCCAGTTCTTCTACTGCTGGAACGACTACTTCGGCCCGCAGATCTACGCCAGCAACAACCACGACGCCTGGACGCTCTCCTACGGCCTGGAGTCCTTCAAGGGCGCCCACCACACCAACTGGAACCTCACCATGGCCGCCACCCTCCTCGTGATGGCCCCGGTGATCGTCCTCTTCTTCTTCGCACAGAAGGCCTTCATCGAAGGCGTGACACTGACAGGGGTCAAGGGCTGATGTCCACACTCAAGCTGGCCATCGTTGGCGGCGGTTCGACGTACACCCCGGAGCTGATCGACGGCTTCGCCCGGCTGCGCGACACCCTGCCGATCGGCGAACTCGTCCTCGTCGACCCGGCCGCCGACCGGCTGGAGCTGATCGGCGGGCTGGCCCGGCGGATCTTCGCCAAGCAGGGCCACGGCGCGGTCGTCACCACGACCACCGACGTCGCGGCGGGTGTCGCCGACGCCGACGCGGTGCTGCTGCAACTGCGGGTCGGCGGGCAGGCGGCCCGCAACGAGGACGAGACCTGGCCGCTGGAGTGCGGCTGCGTCGGCCAGGAGACCACCGGCGCCGGCGGCCTCGCCAAGGCGCTGCGCACCGTCCCGGTGGTGCTCGACATCGCCGAGACCGTCCGGCGCGCCAACCCCGACGCCTGGATCGTCGACTTCACCAACCCGGTCGGCATCGTCACCCGTGCCCTGCAGAACGCCGGCCACAAGGCCGTCGGCCTGTGCAACGTCGCCATCGGCTTCCAGCGGCGCTTCGCCAAGCACCTGGGCGTCGAGCCGGAGCTGGTCCGGCTCGACCACGTCGGCCTCAACCACCTCACCTGGGAGCGCGGGGTCACCCTGCTCGACGCCCCGGGCGCGGCGGGCGGGCGCGAGGTGCTGCCGGAACTGCTGGCCGGCTTCGGCAAGGAGATCGCCGAGGACCTGCACCTGCCGCAGCGGGTGATCGAGCGGCTCGGCATGGTGCCGTCCTACTACCTGCGGTACTTCTACCAGCACGACCTGGTCGTGGAGGAGCTGAGGACCAAGGGCTCGCGGGCCGCCGAGGTCGCCGAGATCGAGCGGCAACTGCTGGAGATGTACGCCGACCCGGCCCTGGACACCAAGCCGGAGCTGCTCGCCAAGCGCGGCGGGGCGTTCTACTCCGAGGCGGCGGTGCAGCTCATCGCGGCGCTGCTGGGCACCGGCGGCGGCACCTCCGTGCAGGTCGTCAACACCCGCAACGACGGCGTGCTGCCGTTCCTGCCGGACGACGCCGTGATCGAGGTGCCGGCCGAGGTCGACGCGGCGGGCGTGCGCCCGCTGCCGCAGCGCCCGCTGGAGCCGCTGTACGCCGGCCTGGTGGCCGCCGTCACCGCGTACGAGCACCTCGCCCTGGACGCCGCCCTGCGCGGCGGCCGCGACCGGGTCTTCGACGCACTGCTCGCCCACCCGCTGGTCGGCCAGATCGAACTCGCCGACCAGCTGACGGACCGGCTGCTCGCCCACAACCGCGAGCACCTCCGCTGGGCGCGGGCCTGACCCGCCCGGCCCCCGGTCTCCGGCCCGCGCTCCGTGGGGGAGTGCGGGCCGGATCGCGGGCGCAGCCACGCCACCCCCGGCCGGGAAAGACCCCCGGCCGGGCCACGTACGACGAGCCGCGGGAACCCCAATGACCCACCAGCCCGAACCGCACCTGCCCGGCGTCCTCGCCATCGACGCCGGCAACTCCAAGACCGACGTCGCGCTCATCGGCGCCGACGGCACCGTCCTCGGCTCGGCCCGGGGCGGCGGCTTCGCCCCGGCGTCCGTCGGCGCCGCCGCCGCCGTCGCCGGACTCGCCCCGCTGGTCGCGGAGGCCGCCACGGCCGCCGGCGTCACCGGCTGGAGCGGCCCGCTGACCACCCACGTCAGCGCCTGCCTCGCCAACGCCGACCTGCCGGTCGAGGACGAGGCGCTGCGCGTCGCCCTGGAGTCCCACCCCTGGGGTGCCGGCAACACCGTCGTCAACGACACCTTCGGCCTGCTGCGGGCCGGCACCGACGGTCCGCGCGGCGTCGCCGTCGTCTGCGGCGCCGGCATCAACTGCGTCGGCCTGCTGCCCGACGGCCGCACCGCCCGGTTCCCGGCCCTCGGCCAGCTCACCGGGGACTGGGGCGGCGGCTGGGGCCTGGCCGGCGCCAGCATGTGGCACGCCGTCCGGGCGGAGGACGGGCGCGGCGGGCCGACCGGCCTGGCCCCGGCCATCGCCGAGCACTTCGGGCTGCCGACCACCGGCGCCGTCGCCGAGGCCGTCCACCTCGGGCACCTGCCGTCCGCCCGGCTGCACGAGATCGTCCGGGTGCTCTTCGCCGTCGCCGGGACCGGGGACGCCACCGCCCTGTCGCTGATCGACCGGCAGGCCGACGAGATCGTCCGGCTCGCCGTGGTCGCCCTGCGGCGCCTGGAGCTGCTGGAGACGCCCACCCCGCTGGTGCTCGGCGGCGGGGTGCTCGCCTCCCGGCAGCCGCTGCTGCTCGACAACCTGACGGACCGGCTGGCGGCGGTGGCGCCGCTCGCCGAGCCGCGGGTCGTCGTCGCCCCGCCGGTCCTCGGCGCGGCGCTGCTCGGCCTCGACCACCTGGAGGCCGGGCCGGAGGCCCAGGAGCGGGTCCGCAAGGCCTACGACCCCGCGCACCCGGTCGCGGCGTAGCAGCCGCGCTCAGCCCGCCTCAGCCCGCCTCCGCCCCCGCCGGGTCCGCACACCCGGCGGGGGCGGGCCGCCGTCCGGCCCCGGTCCGGCGGATTCCACGCGCTTCCGGATGTCCCGTCCGGCCGGCTCCTGGGAGACTTCACCCCATGACCGCGCCCCGTCGCCTCCTTGTCGCCGTGCTGCTCTGCTGCGCCGCCACCACCGGGCTCGCCGCCTGCACCCCGATCGACGAGGACCCGACGCTGGCGATGGCCTCGGACGGCCTTGAGGACCCCGAGGACGCCGAGGACGCCGAGGACGCCGTGGACCCCCCGGCCCCCGAGGACGCCGGGGCCGACGTGTTCGGGGCCGCCCCCGACGCCTACTCCCCCGCCCTCTGCGCCGCCCACACCACCCGCCGCACCGTCCAGGTCCTCGACGCCACCGCCGGCCGCCTCACCGTCCGCCCCACCTGCGCCCCCGACGCCGCGCCCGCCGTCCACCCCCTCGCCGCCCACGCCACCGCCACCCTGGTCGACCTCCCCCACGACGAGCCCGCCAAGGAGGTCCAGCTCCCCGTCCTGCTGGACCACCTGGACACCTGCCTCACCCCCGCCGCCGCCCCCGAGCCCCCGTACGCCTGCTACGGCAACACCTACGAGATCGTCCTCGACTCCCGCGGCCGGATCACCCGGATCCGGGAGCTTTCGGACCGCTGACCGGGCCCGGCGGCCCCCGGACTTGACCTCAAGGGCGGTTGAGGTTGTCGGATGGGGGTCCGGCGGTGATCACCGCCGGATGTCACCGGGTTCGGGGAGGGGTGCTGGTCATGGCAGGCGAGGTGCTGGTGGCGGGGGACGTACCGGCGGAGGTGCGGGAGGCGGTGACCGGGGTGGTCGCGGCGCTGGAGGAGGCGTTCAACCGCAAGGACGCGGAGGCGCTCGGCGCGCAGTTCGGCGAGCGGGCGTCCTGGACCAACGCGGCGGGGCGGCGGCTGGACGGGCGGGCCGAGATCACCGGGTTCAGCGCGCCGGCGATGCGGGAGTTCCTCAAGGACTCCTTCGCCCGGTACGAGGTGGTGAAGCTGCTGGCGATCGCGGACGGCGTGGTCGCCGTCAACGTGGCCCAGACGCCCACCGACGCCGAGGGCCGGCCGGTGGAGGGTCCGCACGGACGGGCGCTCTACGTGGTCGCCCGGCAGCCGGAGGGGTGGAAGATCGTGGCCGGTCAGAACAACGCGGTCGATGCCCAGTCCGCGGCGTAGTTCCTGACCGGTCCCGGACCGGGGCCGCCTCCCGATCCCGTGATCGTGCCGGGGAGGCGGCTCCACCGTCCGTCAGGGGGCCGGGCGCACGGCGATGGCGTCGATCTCGACGAGCATCCCGGGCAGCGCCAGGGTGGCGACCCCGCTGAGGGTCTGCGCGGGCAGGCGCTCGCCCCAGGTGTAGCGCAGGGCCTTGTTGAGGACCGCCAGCTTCTCCTCGTCGTGGTCCACGATGAACGAGCCGAGCCGGACGACGTTCTCGAAGCCGAGGCCGACGGCGGTCAGCGCCCGGCGGAGGTTCTCCAGCGAGAGCTCGACCTGGGCGGCGAAGCCCTCCACCGCCACCTGGCCGTCGGCGTCGGAGGCGTACTGCCCGGCGAGGTAGACCGTCTCGCCGGGGGCGAAGACGATGTGGCTGTAGCCGAACGGCCTGGGGTCGTGCAGGTCGGCGGGGTTGATGATGGTGCGGTTGTCGGTCACGGGTGGTTCCTCTCCGGTGCGGTGCCCGCGGTTCGACCAGGAGAACACCGCACCGGCCCGCGATCATTCGGCACTTGACGGAACATCACCCGTTCGCACCAATCCTGGCGGCGAGCGGGCGCGGGAGCGGATACGGGCGCTCCGGGGGCAGCAGGCGCTGCGCCTGGGCGGTGCGGCCCTGCTGGAGCAGGCCGGCGATCCGCCGCACCTGCGGGGTGAGGTCGGTGATCCCGGTGATCCACTCCTCGGCGAAGGTCCGGATCAGGGTGCGGCCGACGCCGACCTGGATGCTGTAGTGGTTGAGCGCGGCGCCGCGCGGGGAGCGCTCCGGGTCCCACTGGACGTGCACCTCGGCGCGCTCCAGCAGCGCCGGGTCGCCGGTGGTGAGCACGGCCCGGCCGAGCGCCTCCTCCCAGCCCGCCCGGGTGATCCGGACGGCCAGCACGCGTTCCTGACCGGGCTTGCGGGCCCAGTTGCTGCGGTGCATCAGCCAGTTGAACGAGGGCTTGATCCACGTCATCCGCCCGAAGGAGAACGGCGCGACGAACCGCCCGGCGGCGAGCGCCGGCCCGGCCACCACGGGGGCGTACGCCTGGTAGACCACGATGGTGTCGGCGTCGAAGTCGGCCCGGATCCCGTACAGGTGCTGCATGACGGCGGACTCTGCCAGCGCACCGCCGCCCGGCGCGAACGGTTTTCGCCGCGCCCCCGCCGACCTGCGGCTCTCCGCCCCGCCCGCCGCGCGGGCCGCGGGCCCCGGAAACGATTCGGCGAGGACCGGTGCGCCACCGCCCCTCGATCGCTACCATCGCAGTCGCCGCGGCCACCGACAGCGAGTGGCCAGGACATTCTGGGGGGCCTGTGTCCGAGCTGCTCACCGACATCACCGCGATCGCTCCGTACTTCACGGTCGCCGCGACCGCCTTCGGAACCCATCTGGCCGAGGAGGCCGCCCAGCGCGTCGCCACCGGGACGGCGGACACGGGCGAGGGCTTCTTCCGCCGGCTGTTCGGCCGGCGCTCCGGCGAGGTCGCCGAGGTGCTGGACCGTCATGACCTGCCCGAGGAGCGGATCGACGGCCTGCTGACCGGCCTCGGCGAGGACGACCGCGCCCGGCTGGCCGAGGCGCTGGCCACCTGGCTGCGCGGACCGGCGGCGGAACCGCCCTCGGCGGAGCGACTGGTGGAGGCCGTCCGGACGGTCACCATCAACTCGTACGGCGAGCGGGCGTTCAACGCCGCCCACATCGAGAACTCCACGTTCAACTTCGGCAACTAGCGGTGGACGAGCACCCGGGCCCGGACCGGACCGACATCAGGACGTACGGCGACAACTCGTGGAGCATCGGCCACGTCTACCGCTCCACGTTCAACTTCCTGAAGAAGCTCGATTCCTGGCCGCTCGTGGCGCCGCTGCCGCTCCTGCTGGCCGTCGGCACCGCCGGGTACGCGGCCCTGTCCTGGCCCGGCGGTCCGCAGAGCCAGTACCTCTGGTTCTACGCCGCCCTCGGGCCCGGCTTCGTGCTGTCGGTGAAGTGCGCCGTCACCGGATCGGTGGGGGCCTCCCGCAAGTGGCCGAGGACGGGCCTGCTCGTCCTGGCGTCCGCGCTGGTCCTCTCCCTGCTCGGCCTGGCCGGTCTGGAGAACGTCCGGCGCAACGGCGAGATCCCGGTGGACGTCTCCGTCCGGGGCACCGGGCCGCTGACCGCCACCGGGCCGCAGACCCTCGTGCTGCCGGCGCAGGCCCCGGGGAAGGCCCGTGACCGGCTCCGGCTCGCGCTGACCATCGCGGACGACGATCCGGCCGCGCCGACTTGCGTCCACCGGACGACCGCGACGCTGACGGTCCTCACGCCGGGGGTCACCCCGGGTGTGCAGCAGGTGCCCGCGCAGTCCGTGGTGGAGTTCGACCTCGGCGGACAGCGCGGCGAGGTGGTCGTCGAGCTCTCGCTGCAGACCCGGCAGAACTGCGTGATGCGGGTGGCGAAGGCCGACGGGACGCTCTTCAACAACTGACCGGAACCATGGGGGGAACACATGAAGGACAAGAGACGGCGGGTGCCGCCGCTCAGGGCCGCCACGGCGGCGGCCCTGCTCGCCGTCACCGCCGCGGGGTGCGGGGCGGACCCGGATCCGTCGATCTTCGCCGACCGGAAGAAGGTCCGGGTCGGGGCGAAGAGCGACCAGCCCGGCACCAGCCTCGAACGGCACGCCGGCGACTTCGACGGGCTGGACATCGCGGTGGCCAGGGAACTGCTGGACCGGGTCGGGGCGGAACCCCCGATCTTCAACGGCATCCTCTCCAGGAACCGCGCCCCCGCCCTGCGGGAGGGGGAGGTCGACCTCGTGGTGGCGACCTTCTCGATCACCGCCCGGCGGATGCTCCCGGCCGGGGAGGGCGGCGACGGGCTCGACTTCGTCGGCCCCTACGCCTCCACCCAGCAGGGCATGCTGGTGCGGGCGGCCGACCTGGAGCGCTTCCGCACCCTGGAGGACCTCAACGGCCGGCTGGTGTGCGTGTGGAAGGGCACCACCTCGGCCGACGAGCTGCGCAAGCCCGCCTACCAGGCGATCCGGCTGCGGGAGGAGGACGACGCGGGCTACTGCGTCAACGCGCTCAAGGCCGGCGAGGTCGACGCGGTCTCCACCGACCAGCTGATCCTCTACGGCTTCATGGAGGCGGAGCCGACCCTGGCGGTCGCGCCGGCGATCGCGTTCGCGGAGACCAACGACTACGGCGTCGCCATGGTGAAGGGCCACCGCAAGGACTGCGAGCGGCTGCGGGACGCGCTGAAGAAGTACGTGGTCAGCAACGAGTGGGACCGCGACGTCGAGAACAACCTGCCCCGGCTGCCCCTGGAGCGGCGCAACGAGGCCAGGCCCACGGAGACCGAGATCGACGCCGTCTCCTGCCGCGACCGCCCGGTCGGCGCACCCGTGGACTGAGCCCGGGTGCGCCGGCCGCGCGGGTGTCAGGCCTGCCGGGGGGCGGTGGGGTGGCCGAAGCGGAAGAGCGGGTCCTCCGTGTCGAAGGGCACGTCCTCGCGGGCGGCGTCGACGGCGGCGTCCGAGCGGGGCAGGTCGAACGGCAGCGAGCCGGTCATCGGCGAGCGGCCGAACACGGCGTCCAGGACGACCTCGTCCACCGCGCCGAACTCGCCGATCAGCAGGGCCGCGTGCGGCGCGAGCGGGGTGAGGACGGCGGGGCGTTCGAGCTGGGCGACGACGGCGGTGGGGACGACGTCGGCCAGGGCGGCGACCCGGGCGGCCTCCGCGGGCTCGAACTCCAGCGAGCCGGAGTGGAAGGCCTGCTCCAGCAGTCCCTCGCGCTTCTCGTACGGCGTGGCCAGGCGCAGCACCGCGACATCGGCGTCCTCGGGCCGTTCGACGACGGTCCCGTAGCGGGCCGCGACCTCGGCGTCCACGCCCTCGACGTAGATCCGCTCGCCGGTCAGCGGCCCGCCGGCGAGCCGGACCAGCGAGCGGGACTGCGCCCGGCGGCCGAGCGCCCGCGACTCGGGGGCGCCGACCAGCTCGACCGCGGCGTCCGCGTCCACGTACGGGTCGTCGAACAGGCCGAGGCGGAACTTGTCGCGCAGGATGCGGCGGACGGACTCGTCGAGGCGGGCCTCGGTCACGGCGCCGGAGCGGACCACGCCGAGGATCAGCTCGGGGTCGGTCTCGCCGCCCAGCTGGTCGGCTCCGGCGTGCAGGGTGAGGGCCACCTGCTCGGGCACCGACAGCTCCTCGACGCCCCAGTGTCGGGGCGGCAGGGAGACGATGCCGGGGACGTCCATGCCGGTGATGGCGTTGAAGTCGGTGCAGACCACGCCGTCGAAGCCGTACTTGCCGCGCAGCAGGCCGGTGATGACGTCATGGTTGAAGTTGGCGCCGACCTCGGCGAGCCCGGAGCCGGAGGGGATGGCGTAGGCGGGCATGATCTGCGCGGTGCCGGCCTCGAAGGCGGCCTCGAAGGGGCGCAGGTGCCGGTCGAGGGCGCCGCCCGGGTAGACCAGGCGCCGGCCGGCGGCGAAGTGCGAGTCCTCGCCCCGGTACTGCGGGCCGCCGCCCGGGAAGTGCTTGGTCATGCAGGCGACGCTGTGCGGGCCGACGGACTCGCCCTGGAGGCCGCGGATGTAGGCGGCGATGATCCGCGAGGCGCGCTCCGGGCCCTCGCCGAAGGTGCCGCTGATCCGGGCCCAGCGGGGCTCGGTGGCGAGGTCGGCCATCGGGTGGATGGCGATCCGGATGCCGACGGCGCGCAGTTCGCGGCCGATCACGGCGGCGTACTCCTCGACGAGGGCGGCGTCGTCGGTCGCGGCCAGGCCGATCGGCTCGGGGCCGGTGGAGAAGCCGCCGCCGGTGAAGGCGGTGGCGGGGTTGTGGTGGAAGCCGTGCCGGGGGTCGGAGGCGAGCGTGACCGGGATGCCGAGGCGGGCGGCGGCGGCGAGGTCCTGGACGTGGTTGTTCCACTCGGCCATCGTGCGGGCGTCGGGGACGGCCATCATGCCGAAGGCGGTGAGGCCGCGCTCGGTGATCAGGTGGGCGTTGGAGGGGAACGGGCCCTGGCCGCCGGGGAGCATCCGGCCGTGCAGCATCTGCGCGGCCTTCTCCTCCAGGGTCATCCGGGCGAGCAGGTCCTCGACGCGCTCCTCGACAGGCAGCCGCGGGTCCTCGTAGGGCTCCATGGTGCCGTTGTGGTTGAGGTCGCGGAACGGCGTCCCGTCGGTGTGGTGCAGCACGGTCCTCATGCGGTCACCTCGGCGGTCGGCTCGGCGGTGGCGCCGGCGGCGGCCTTGGCGCGGAAGGCCTCGACGGTCGCGGCGTCCACCCCGCAGTGGGCGAGCAGGCCCTCGGTGCCGCCGTAGCGGGCCTGGACGAGGTCGAGGAAGGCGGCCATCGCGTCGGCCGGGGCCTCCAGCAGCGGGCGGGGGACGGTGAGCGAGCCCGCGTTGAAGTCGTTCAGGGCGGCGCGGTTGCGCTCGGCCAGGCCCTCGAAGATCTGGGTGAGCGCCTGGTTGGTGCGGGCGTAGTCGGCGACGATCTCCTCGGCGGGCACGCCGAGCAGGTCGAGCAGGATGGCGGTCAGGAAGCCGGTGCGGTCCTTGCCGGCGGCGCAGTGCAGCAGCAGGCCGCCCGGGCGGGCGGCGGCCTCGACGGCGAGCTTGACGGCGCCGGGGGCGGACTCGGCCATCAGCAGGTAGAAGGCGCCGAGGTCGGCGTCCTCGGTCATGGTGCGCATGGCCGCCTCCAGCGCCCCGTCGTCGGTGGGCTCGATCCGGGCGGCGACCACCTCGACGCCGTCGGCCTGCGCGGCGGCCCAGTCCGCGGCGTCCGCCTCGGCCTCGCCGCGCATGTCGATGACGGTGACGATGCCGGCGGAGCGCAGCTGCTCGACGATCGCGGCGTCCGCGGCCGGGAACGGCTGGGCGGAGCGGTGGATGACGCCGGGGCGCACCCAGCGGCCCTCGGGGTCGGCGAGGGCGGCGGGGTCGCGGAAGTTGACCAGGGTCACGGCGGGGGCCTTTCGGTGGTGGGGGGTTCGGTGCGGGAGGAGGAGAGGCGATGAGACATCTAGACGTCTAGATGTCTACCTCGGGAGTGGCGCGGCGGGCAAGCAACGCCCGGGTGAACATCCGGACAACCAGGGACGGAAGCCGCCACCCGGCTCCGTAGGATCTGGCGCGTGGCAACGCATCGAAGCGAGACCCCGCTGTATCGCCGGCTGGCCCGGCAGCTCCAGGAGCGCATCGCCGCCGGGAGGTACCCGGCGGGCTCCCGGCTGCCCAGCGAGCCGGAACTGAGCGCCGAGTTCGGCGTCAACCGGCTGACCGTCCGGCAGGCGGTGGCCGAGCTGGAGCGGGCCGCGGTGGTGGAGATCCGGCGCGGCGTGGGGACCTTCGTCCGCCCGCCGGCCGTGCGGCTGTCGATCGCGGTCGACCCGCGCAGCCAGCGGTTCGACCTCGGCAGCGTGCACCGCGGGCTGCCGCTCGACGCGGACGCGCCGGGCGGCGGCGAGGGCGACGGCGAGTTCGTAGTGGCGGCGCCGCCGGTGGCCGGCTCCGCCGAGGACGGCGAGGCGGCCCGCCAACTGGGCCGCACCACCGAGGAGTTGTCCCGGGTGGACACGGTGATCAGGATCGGCGGCCGGCCCCGGGCGGCGAACAGCTACTGGGTGCCGTCCGGGCCACTGCCGGCCGAGCTGGTGCGGCCGGGCCGCCCCGGCAACCTGGTGCTCGACCTGGCCAGGGCCACCGGGGTGGAACTGGAGTACGACTGGCGGGCGTTCGGCGCGATCGGCGCGGACCTCGCCGACGCGGAGCTGCTCGGGGTGCCGCCGGGCACCGCGCTACTGGTCCGCGAGGGCGTCAGCTGCACGCCGGACGGCACGCCCGCCCTGTACGTGCGGCGGCGCATCGACGGCAGCAGCGCGCGGTTCGTGCTGCACTACCGGGAGCCGGGCGGCCCGGGGCCCGCCCGGTAGCCGCTCACCGGGCGGCTCCCGTCGCCACGGCCGGGCCGAGGCCGTCGAGCGGCCCGAGCAGCTCCCGGAACGCCTCCGCCCAGTCCTGCAGCGAGCGCGTCTCGTCCCCGTCGACGACGTGCCGGCGGGTAATGCCCGCCAGCAGCGCGGCGAGCGCCTGCGGCCGCAGGTCGACGGCCGGGTCCACGCCCAGCCGCTCGGCCGCGACCGCCGCCGCCCGCTGTGCGAACGCGTCGATCATGATCAGCGCGAAGTCGTGCACGGTCCGGATGCCGATGAACCGCCGGCGCAGCGCCCGGCGTCGGGCGGTGTGCTCGGCCGGCTCCTCCAACCGCCCGTCGGTGGTGATCCTGGCGTGCGCGAAGGCGGCCCAGAGACCGAGGTCGGCGGGCGCGGCGGCGAAGGCGTCCAGGACGGCGAGGCCGAAGTCCATGCCGAAGAGCAGCGCCTCCTTGCACTCGTAGTAGCGAAAAAAGGTGCGGTGGGCGATGTCGGCCCGGCGGCAGATCTGGTCCACCGTGGTGGCCTCGAAGCCCTGTTCCTCGAAGAGGTCGAGTGCCGCCGTGCGGATGGCCTGCCTGGTTCGCGCCCGCTTGCGGTCGCGCAGCCCGGGCTCCGCCACGGTGCCCGTCCCCTGCCCCTGCATCCTGCTCGCTCCTCGTCAACTGCTCTGCCCGTCAACCGACCTGATCGTCGACCGACCTGCCGCACGCGGCCGCAGTCGTACCGAATCACGCCCGGCGTGGCCCGCTCAAGCCGAGCGCCAAGTCGTCGCCGGTTCGTCATGCAGAGTTTGCACAAGTGCCAATTGGCAGTTGTGCCACTTCCAAAGAGTGGGGTCCGGCGGCCACCGGTCCGGCTGCGCCCGCCGGATTTCCCCCTCCCTCGAAGCCCCCCGAATCCCCCGAGGAATCATGAAGCGGCACACGCACGTTCTGGCATCCGCGCTCTGCACCACGGCCCTGGTCCTCACCGCCGGTGCCTGCTCGGCCTCCGACGACGCGGTCTCCGGCGGCGGCGCGGTCGGCGCCGCCCCCAAGGACGACGGGCCCGCCGTCGACGGCGGCACCCTGAGAATCGGCCTCGACCGCCCCTTCGCCAAGCTCGACCCGGCCGACAGCAGCCTCACCTCGATGCCGCAGATGATCCTGGCCAACGCGCTCTACGACCCGCTGATGGTCAACGGCGACAACGGCGCCGTCCAGCCCTACCTGGCCAAGTCCTTCACCCCGAACGCCGATGGCACCGCCTGGACCCTGGAACTGCGCGAGGGCGTCACCTTCAGCGACGGCAAGCCCCTCGACGCCCAGGCCGTCGTCGACCACGTCACCCGGCTCGGCAAGCCCGAGGCCAAGTGCTCGTGCGTCGCCGACGTCGCCACCATCGGCGCCATGACGGTCAACTCCCCCACCTCCCTCGGCTTCACCCTCAAGGCCCCGAACGCCGCCTTCCCCGGTCTGTTCACCCGCTCCCTCGGCTACATCTCCGAGGCCCCGGCCGCCCCCGACGCCCCGGCCGTCGGCTCCGGCCCGTACACCGTGGAGAGCGTGCAGCCCGGCGTCTCCGTCACCCTCAACCGCAACCCCTCCTACTGGGGCGCCAAGGGCCACGCCGACAAGCTGGTCTACAAGGTCCTGCCGGACTCCGACAGCCGCTACCAGTCGCTGCGCTCCGGCGACGCCGACCTCGTCTGGGGCGAGACCCCCTCCCAGCTCAAGCAGGCCGCCGCCGACGGACTGCGCGCGGTCACCGGCCCCGGCTCCACCTCCACCGTGCTGTTCAACACCAAGGCCGCCCCCTTCGACGACCCGAAGGTGCGCAAGGCGCTCCAGCACGCGGTCGACCGCTCGGCCGTCGAGAAGATCGTCTACCTCGACCAGGGCAAGGTCTCGGACGGCCCGATCGCCTCCGCCTCCCCCTACCGGGCCGCCGGCGCCGCCGAGTACCCCGCGCACGACCCGGCCAAGGCCCGCGCCCTGCTCGCCGAGGCCGGCCACTCCGACCTCTCCTTCGAGTACCTGGTCGACAGCCGCCCCGAGGGCCAGCAGCGGGCCACCGTGCTCCAGCAGATGTTCGCCGAGGCCGGTGTGAAGATGACCATCAAGCCGCTGGAGCCGGCCGGCCTCAACACCGCCATGTTCCAGCGCAAGTTCCAGGTGATGGACTTCGTCACCAGCATGTTCGGCGACGCCGACGGCGCGCTCGCCAACCTCTACCTGCCCGACGGCCCCTACAACTTCACCGGCTGGAACAGCCCGAAGGCGGCCCAGGCGATCGCCGCCGGGCGCAGCACCCTCGACCCCGCCCAGCGCGCCCGCTCCTACCAGGAGGCCGCGCAGGAGGTCGTCGCCGAGGCCCCGATGCTCTTCCTCACCGAGAACCAGGTCGGCCTGCTGGCCTCCGCCAAGGTCGGCGGCCTGCCGGACGTCTCCAAGCGGACCGTCGTCAACGTCTCCCCGGCCCTGCTGTGGGTGAAGAAGTGACGCCCTCGACCCTGCGCACCATCGGGCGCGGCGCCGGACGGGCCGGCCGGGCCGCCGCGGTGCTCCTGCTGGTCACCGTCGCGGCGCTCTCGCTGCCGCACCTGATGCCCGGTTCCCCCGCCCTCGCCGCGCTCGGCCCCACCGCCACCCCGGAGCAGGTCGCCGCGTACGAGGCCAAGCTCGGCCTGGACGACAACGTGCTCGCCGCCACCTGGCACTGGCTCGTCGACGCCCTGCACGGCGACCTCGGCCACTCGCTCTCCACCGGAGCCGCCGTCACCGGCGAGCTCGCCGACCGGATCCCGGTCACCCTCGAACTCTTCGTCGCCGCCCAGGTGGTGGCGCTCGGTGTGGCCCTGCCGGTCGCGCTCTGGTCGGCCTGGCGGCCGGGCGGCGCCGTCGACCGGATCGCCACCGCCGGCGCGTTCGTCTGGCTCGCCGTACCCGGCTTCGTGCTCGGCCTGCTGCTGATCTGGCTCACCGCCGTCCAGCTGCGGATCCTGCCGGCCACCGGCTGGACCCCGTTCACCGAGGACCCGCTGGAGAACCTGCGCCATCTGGTGCTGCCCGCGCTCACCCTCGGCCTCACCGAGGCCGCGGTCTTCACCCGCACCCTGCGCGGCCAGCTGATCGACACCCTCGACCAGACGTACGTCGCCGCCGCGCGCAGCCGTGGCATGGGCACCGCGCGACTGCTGCTGCGCCGGGCGCTGCGGCCGTCCTCGCTGCCGCTGGTCACCCTGGTCGGGATCGGCATCGGGACGTCGCTCGGCGGATCGGTGCTGGTCGAGTCGCTGTTCGCGGTGCCCGGCGTCGGCAGCCTGGTGGCCGGGGCGATCAACGGCCGCGACTTCCCGGTGGTGCAGGGGGTGGTGGTGGTCAGCGCCGTCGCCGTGGTGGCGGCCACCTTCGCCGTGGACCTGCTGTACCGCACGATCGACCCGAGGATCGCCGATGAGCGCCGCTGAGACCGTCCCCGTTCCCGCTGCCGCCGCCGCGCCGCGCAAGGCCGCGGTGCGCCGCCGCCCGTCCACCGGCCTGCTCCTCGCCGGCGGCTGGCTGGCCGTCGTCGCGCTGGCCGCCGTGGTGCTCCCGCTGCTGCCCGGCTTCGACCCGCTGCACGGCGACTTCGCCAACCCCTCCGCCGCCCCCGGCCCCGGCCACTGGCTGGGCACCGACGCCGCCGGGCGCGACGTCCTCCAGCGGACCGTGGCCGGCGCCGGGGCCTCCTTCGCCGTCGCCGGGCTGACCATCGCCGTCGGCCTGCTCGGCGGCGGGGCGCTCGGCATCACGGCCGGCTGGTTCCGCGGCCCGGTGGACAAGCTGATCAGCTTCGTCACCGATCTGCTGATGTCCGTGCCCACGCTGATCGTGGTGATGATCGCGGTCTCGCTGCGCGGGCCCAGCCTGTCGACGATCGGCCTGCTGATCGGCCTGTTCACCGTGCCGCACTTCACCCGGGTGGTGCGTGCCGTCGTCCTGTCGCTCAGCGAGCGCGGCTTCGTCCAGGCCGCCCGGATGATCGGCACCGCGCCGCTGCGCATCCTGGTCCGCGAGGTGGTCCCGCACGTCGCGCCGATCGCGCTGACCTTCGCGTTCACCGCCACCACCGTCGCCATCGTGGCCGAGGGATCGCTCAGCTTCCTCGGCTTCGGGCTCCGCCCGCCGGAGCCGTCCTGGGGCGGCATCATCGCCGAGGGCCGGACCACGCTCGGCAGCGCCCCGTGGATCTCGCTCGCCCCGGCGGCGGTGCTCTGCCTGACCGTCCTCGCCCTCAACTACCTGGGCGAGAAGCTCCGTTCGAAGGGAGGGCGAGGATGACCGCCCCCGTTCTCGAAGTCCGCTCGCTCGACACCACCCTGCACACCCCCGACGGCCGGACCCTGCACGTGCTGCACGGCATCGACCTCACCATCGACGCCGGGGAGTGCCTCGGCGTCGTCGGCGAGTCCGGCTCCGGCAAGTCCGTGCTGGCCCGCACCGTGCTCGGCGTCCACCCGCGCACCACCCGGGCCACCACCACCGGCTCGGTGCTGCTGGGCGGCGAGGACCTGCTCACCGCGAGCGCCGCCCGGCGCGCCGAACTGCTCGGCACCGGCATCGCGATGGTCCACCAGGACCCGATGACCTCGCTCAACCCGGTCGTCCGGATCGCCGACCAGGTCACCGAGTCGCTCACCAACCGGCGCCGGATGCCGCGCCGCGAGCGGCTGCGCACCGCCGCCGAACTGCTCGCCGCCGTCGACGTCCCCGACCCGGCCCGGCGCGCCCGCGCCTACCCGCACGAGCTGTCCGGCGGCCTGCGCCAGCGCGTCGGCATCGCCGCCGCGCTGGCCGGCTCCCCCGCCCTGCTGCTCGCCGACGAGCCCACCACCGCGCTCGACGTCACCGTCCAGCGCACCGTGCTCGACCTGCTCGACCGGCACCGCGAGACCCGCGGCCTCGCCACCCTGCTGATCACCCATGACATCGGCCTGCTCTACGGCCGCGCCCGGCGGATCGCCGTGATGTACGGCGGCCGGGTCGTCGAGACCGGGCCCACCGAGACCGTCACCGGGACGCCCGCCCACCCGTACACCGCCGCGCTGCTGCGCTCGGTGCCCCGGGTCACCGGGCCGCTGCGGCGCACCCTGCCCGCCGTGGCCGGCTCGCCGCCGGACCTCTCCAAGCCCGTCCCCGGCTGCCCGTTCGCGCCCCGCTGCGAGCGCGCCGAGGCCCTCTGCTCGACGGACGCGCCGCCGCTGCACCGCGCCGGGGCCGGGCACACGGCCGCCTGCCACTTCCCGCTCACGCCGTCGGCCGCACCGCCGGCCAAGGCCGAGGAGGCCGCCGCATGACCACCGCCCCCGCCGCCCCCTCGACCGGCGCCGACACCCCCGTGGTGCTGGCGGCCACCGGGCTGTCCGTGGTCCACCGCACCCGCTCCGGCCCGCTGCACGCCGTCAGCGGCGTCGACGTGGAACTGCGCGAACGCCGCACCCTCGCCCTGGTCGGCGAGTCCGGCTCCGGCAAGAGCAGCATCGCCAAGGCCCTGCTGCGGCTGCCCCCGCCCACCACCGGCACCGTCACCCTGGACGGCACCGACCTCGGCTCGCTCGCCCCGCGCGCGCTGCGGGCAATGCGCCCCCGGATGCAGATGGTGTTCCAGGACCCGGTCTCCTCGCTCAACCCGCGCCGCACCGTGCGCGACCTCGTCGCCGAACCCCTGGACGCCCACCCGGACCCGTCGGTGGACCGCGCGACGGTGGTCGAGCAGCAGTTGGAGGCCGTCGGCCTGCCGGCCGCGCTGTTCGGCGACCGCCGGCCCGCCCAGCTCTCCGGCGGCCAGGCCCAGCGGGTCGCCATCGCCCGCGCGCTCGCCGCCGAACCGCGGGTGCTGATCGCCGACGAGGCCGTCTCGGCGCTCGACGTCTCCGCCCAGGCGACCGTGCTCAACCTGCTGCGCCGGCTCACCGAGGAACGCGGCCTGGCGAGCCTGTTCATCTCGCACGACCTCGGCGTGGTCCGCGCCGTCAGCGACGACGTCGCGGTGCTCCACCTCGGCCGGCTCTGCGAGCAGGGCCCCACCGAGGAGGTGCTCGCCGCACCCGCCCACCCCTACACCGCGGCGCTGCTCGCCGCCGTCCCCGAGCCCGGCCGTCCGCTCGGCGACACCGGCCTGCTGCCCGCCGACCCGCCGTCCCCGCTCGACCCGCCGTCCGGCTGCCGGTTCCGCACCCGCTGCCCGTTCGCCGACGAGCGGTGCGCCGCCGAGGTGCCGCGACTGCGCGAGGTGTCGCCCGGACGGACCGTCGCCTGCCACCGGCCGCTCGGGACGAAGGCGGCGTCCGTGGACACCGGAGCGGCCGCGACGCCGACCCGGTAGCATTCCCGGGCTGGGCGGCCGGCAGCCCGACGCTTCGCAGGAACGCACCGGCTGACCGGCCGAGAAGCCGAGCGGCCGACCGGTGGAGCCGCCGGCCGGCCGGACCACACCGACGGACCGGGCGGGACACGACGACATGACGGTGGCCAACGGAACCGGCACACCCGACATCCCCAACGAGCTGGCCCACCACTGCCTGGACCTGCTCACCGACGTCTCCCGCACCGGCCGTCTGCTGCGCCGCGCCGAACTGGAGCGGCTGCGCGACCTCGGCGAACGCGGCGCCGAGGCCGGCCACGGCCTGCGCGAACTCGTCGGCGCCTGCCTCGGCGCCACCCGCGCCGCCTGGCAGCACCTCCCCGGCCTCACCGCCGCCACCGCCGCCGAACTGCGGCGCACCGGCGACGCCCTGCTGGCCGCCATCCAGGCCGCCCTCGGCGCCCTCGCCGAGGGCCACGAGCGCGCCCAGCGGATGGCCGTGCGGCAGGAGGAGGCCAACCGGCGCGAGCTGGTCAACGACCTGCTGCACGGCCGCTCCGACCTCGGCCGGCTCGCCGAGCGCGCCGAGCGGTTCGGCCTGCGGCTGGCCGCCGGGTACACCGTCGCGGTCGCCGTCGCCGACGAGCCCTACCTGGAGGGCGCGCCCGCCTCGCACCGGGTGCTGCGCGAACTGACCGGCCGCTACGACGACCGCACCCTGCTGCTGGCCGCCCGCGACGGGCGGCTGGTCTGCATCGCCTCCGACGGCGAACGGCCCGTGCTCGCCGCCTTCACCGAGCTGGCCCTGCGGCCCGGCGCCGGCTACACGCCCGCCCGGCGGGTGGCGACCGGCCGCCGGCACGCCGGCACCGGCGGCATCGTGCGCAGCTACGAGGAGGCGCTCTCCGCGCTGGAGTACGCGCAGCGGCTGGGGCTGCCGGCGCAGCGGCTGCGCGCCGAGGAGCTGCTGGTCTTCCCGGTGCTGATGCGGGACAAGTCCGCCATGGCCGACCTGGTGCGCACCGTGCTCGGCCCGCTCACCTCCGCGCGCGGCGGGGCCCGTCCGCTGATGGAGACCATCACCGTCCAGGCGGAGGCCGGCTACGTGAACGCGGAGACCGCCCGGCGGCTCGGCCTGAGCGTGCGCGCGCTCGGCTACCGGCTGGAGCGCATCCGCGACCTCACCGGCTACGACCCGGCGGACGCGCTGCACCGCTACACCCTGGAGACCGCCGTGATGGGCGCGCGGCTGCTCGACTGGCCGGACCGGCCGCTCTGACCATGACCGTTTCATCTTGAACGTTTCAGCGGCCCATGCGTTGCTTTCGGTTTCCGGATATTTTCAGGTGTCAAAACACCGACAAGACTGCCAGGTCCTGGCAGTGTGCGGACGCTTTCCTCCTGACAGGATCACCACGGCGCCCGGGGGGTCCGGCGCCCTGTGAAAGTCGGGGGGCACGGGCGGATGCTGGGGGAATTCAAGGCCGCACCGGACCTCCCGACCCTGGTGGTCACCGCCGAGTACTGGATGCTGACCCTGCTCAGCGGCCTGGGGGCCGACGCCGTGTCCGGGGGGCACGACGTCGGCCGCCCCACCGGCCCCCGGGGCGGGGGGCACGGCGCCGATCCCCACATCGGCGCCGCGCCCGGGGAGCTTCCCGACGACCTGCCCGGCGACCTCCTCGCTTCCGAACCCTTCCCCCTGGTCGGCCGCGTCTGCACGGTCCTGCGGGGCGGCGCCTCCACCACCGGCGGCTGGGCCGAGGCCACCACCGACGACGGCTCCCCCGCCCTCCTCGCCGTCCGCACCCCGCCCGGCGACCCGACGATCCCCGCCGGCCGCACCGCCCTCCTCCACGCCCACGACCCCGCCACCGATACCTTCCTCATCACCTCCCTCGACCTCGGCGCCCTCTTCAGCTGAGGCCTCGTTCGGCCGAGGCCTCGTTGGGCCGAGGCCTCGTTCAGCCGACGAGCGGACCATCCGGCTTACCTGGCTGATGGCGCCGAGATCGAGGACGTGCCCCTGGGAGCGGGGCGTCCCAGTCGATCTCGACGGCCGGTCGCGGGAGAGGACGGCGGCGGAGTCGAGGAGCCGCTCGGAGACGTCGTCGTCGGCCGGGGTGGGGGCCGGGGTGGGAACGCCCTCCGTCGAGTGGGCCATGACTGCCTCCGTCGGGTGCGTGGCCTGCGCGGGAACCCGCACGAACCCGCACGCCCCGCTTGTTGACGGAGATGACAATAAGAGCCGACGCCCGAGAGGCCCCTTCGCGGCGCCGCCTCACCGGGCGCGCGGCTCGTTACCGGGGCGCGCACCGTCCGTCCACGCGCCGTCCGGAACTGGCGGGCTCGCCGGGCCGGGGGATGATGGAGGGGTCGCGGCAGCGAACCCGCCGACGGAGAGGAGCGGACCGGATGGACACGGCGGACGCCCTGTACCGCGGCCGATCCCCCTTCGTCGTCAACGCCGTCGGAGCCCTGCTCGACGCGGACGGCCGCATCGTCCGCTGGACCCCGGAGGCGGAACGGCTGCTCGAACTCGGCGCCGCACAGGTCCACGGCCGCCCCGTGCACGACCTGCTCGCCGACCCCTCCGGCTGGCCGGCGATGTCCGCCCTCAGCGCCCGGCAGCGCGCCGAGGGCTGGTCCGGCGAGGCGGTGCTGCGCTCCGGCCGGGGCGAACGGCTCCCGCTGTCGTACCAGGTGCTGCCCCTGAACGCGCCCGACGGCGACTCCCCGGAACCGGAGGCCGGCGGCGCCCCCCGGTACTTCGTGCTCGCCGCCCCCACCCCGCAGATCGCCCGCTCGCGCCAGGACCAGGCCTTCACCCGCGAGCTGTTCCTCCAGGACCGGGTCGGCCTGGCCGTCTTCGACGAGCGGCTGCGCCTGGTGCGCACCAACACCCATCTGCTCCCCTACAGCGGCCTGCCACCGGACCTGCGCGGACGGCGGCTCGGCGACTTCCTCCAGGCGCAGGACGCCGCCGCCGTCGAACGCGGGCTGCGCGACGTGCTGCGCACCGGGCGGCCGCTGATCGGCGCGGAGGAGATCGTCCGCACCATCGAGGACCCGGCGGGCGGCGCGGTGATGGCGATCTCGGCGTTCCGGCTGCAGGCCCCGGACGGGCAGGTGATCGGGGTGACCGCGCTGTTCACCGACGTCACCGAGCTGCACCGGTCCGGCGAACGGCTCGCCCTGCTGCACCGGGCCACGGCGGCCGTCGGCGGCTCGCTGTCGGTCACCGGGACGGCGGAGGAACTGGCGGCCGTACTCGCCCCGCCGTCGTCCGGGGGCGGGGCGGCCGAGGCGGACGGCGGGGCGGCGCAGGGGCTCGCCGACCTCGCGGTGGTCGACGTCGCCGAGGCCGTGTTCACCGGCGGGGAGCCGGCCGCGGGGCGGGACGGCCGGGTGCTGCTGCGCCGCACCGCCGTCGCCGCCTCGCACGTGGGCGACCTGGCGGCGGCGCCGGAGCCCCCGCCCACCGGCGTGAGCGTGCACGCCGACCCCGGCGAGCAGACCGCGCACACCGACTTCCCGCCGTCGATGACGGTCCCGCTGCGGGCCGGCGGCAGCCTGCTCGGCCGGGTCACCGTCCACCGCGCGCCGCACCGGCCGCCGTACCTGCCGGCCGACCTGGAACTGCTGCGCGAGATCGCCGACCGCGCCGCCCTCGCCCTGGACAACGCCCGCCGCTACGCGCGCGAGCACCGCGCCGCGGTCGGGCTGCAGCGCAGCCTGCTGCCGCCCTCGCAGGCCGAGACCACCGCCGTCTCCACCGCGAGCGTCTACCTGCCCACCGACACGGCGAGCGGGATCGGCGGCGACTGGTTCGACGTCATCCCGCTCTCCTCCGCCCGGGTCGCGCTGGTCGCGGGGGACGTGGTCGGGCACGGGCTCGCCGCGAGCGCGACCATGGGGCGGCTGCGCACCGCCGTGCGGACGCTGGCCGACCTCGACCTGGAGCCGGACGAGCTGCTGGTCCACCTCGACGACCTGGTCGCCCAGCTGATGGTGGAGGCCGAACGGCCGGAGGAGGAGGACGGGGACGGGTACGAGGACGGGGACGCGGGCCTCGGCGGGGAACCCGGGGCGGGCGCGGCCACCCGGCCGCCGGTGAGCCACGGCGTGTGGAGCGACTCCGGCCACGACACCCCGGACGACCAGCAGACCGTGCCCTTCGGCGCCACCTGCGTCTACGCGGTGTACGACCCGGTGTCCCGGCGCTGCGCGATGGCCTCGGCCGGCCACCCGCCGCCCGCCGTCGCGGCCCCGGACGGCCGGGTGACGTATGTGCCCCTGCGGCCGGGGCCGCCGCTCGGCGTGAGCGGGCTGCCGTTCGAGGTGACCGAGGTCGAACTGGAACCCGGCAGCCTGCTCGCGCTGTACACCGACGGGCTGCTCCTCGGGTACGCGGACGACCTGGGGGAGGGCATGGACGAGCTGTCCCACCGGCTCTCCGCCGCGGCGGCCCCGCCGGAGGGCGCCGTCCCGCCGGCCGGCGCGGCACTGCGGGAACTCGGGCGGGACCTCGTCGCCGACCTCCCGGCGCACCGGCTCACCGACGACGTCACCCTGCTGCTGGCCCGCACCCGGGAGGTTCCGCCCGAGGCCACCGCGGGCTGGACGCTGGACGCCGACCCGGCGGCGGTCGCGCGGGTCCGGGAGGCGGCCACCGAGCAGCTGACGGCCTGGGGGCTGGAGGAGTTGGCGTTCACCACCGAGCTGGTGCTGAGCGAGCTGGTCACCAACGCGATCCGCTACGCCGGCGGCCCGGTCGGCGTCCGCCTCATCCGCGCCGAACGCCTCACCTGCGAGGTCTCCGACCCCAGCGCCACCCAGCCCCGCATGCGCCGCGCCCGCCTCACCGACGAGGGCGGCCGCGGCCTCTACCTGGTGGCCCAACTCACCACCCGCTGGGGCAGCCGCTACACCCGCCACGGCAAAACCATCTGGGCCGAACAGGACCTCCCCACCTAACCGGACCCAAAAGTCGGCCCACCCGACTTCCCACTCCACTCCCCCAAATATGCAGACCGGTCTACATATCGCCGGCTGGGGCCGGGCGGGAGCGACCGGAGTGGAAAGTCGGCCAGTCCGACTTCCTACTCCACGCACACGCGAGCCGGGGCACGAATATACAGACCGGTCTACATATCGGCGGGCCAGCGGGCACCGCCGAAATGGAAAGTCGA
Organism: Kitasatospora sp. NPDC008115; assembly: GCF_042957205.1. Classification (NCBI taxonomy): domain Bacteria; kingdom Bacillati; phylum Actinomycetota; class Actinomycetes; order Kitasatosporales; family Streptomycetaceae; genus Kitasatospora; species Kitasatospora sp. NPDC008115. The sequence goes on from NZ_JBIBHU010000009.1 coordinate 172,410, forward strand.
CCTGGCCGACTTTCCACTCCACACACCGGGCGAGCCCAACAGCAAATATGCAGACCGGTCTACATACTGGTGAACCGGCGGGCACCGCCGGAGTGGGAAGTCGGGTGGGCCGACTTCCCACTCCGGTGGGTGGGCGTGGAATATGAAGACCGGTCAACATAGTGGGCGCGCAAGGCGGTTTGGACACGCCCTCGATTTGAGCAATGCGGGGGGATTGCGGCTTCTCGCCGGTGTGATTGGTGCTCTGATCTGCCAACTCATCTCTTAAGGAGAGACATGCGCACTCGCACCGCCCTCGCCGCCGGTGTCCTCGCGGCCGCCGCCCTGCTGGCTGGCGGCGGGACCGCCGTCGCCGACTCCGTCGCCTCGGGCGTGGCCGCCAACTCGCCCGGCGTCCTGTCCGGCAACCAGATCCAGGTCCCGATCCACATCCCGGTCAACGTCTGCGGCAACTCGATCAACATCATCGGGCTCCTCAACCCGGCCTTCGGCAACACCTGCATCAACAAGTAGTCCCGCCGGTAGGCCGGCAGGCCGACAGGCCGGCAGGCCCCACACAGCGACGCGGGCCCGTCCAGTTGGGCGGGCCCGCGTCCGTGTGCTTCAGGGGGGTGGGCGTCAGCGGCGGTTCAGGCCGCGGTCGAGCGCCGTGATCAGCTCGCCGTCCGGGGTGTCACCGTCGAGCGACCAGATCATCGCCCCGCCGAGGCCCTCGCGGCGCACGTACTCCGCCTTGGTCCGCACCACCGTCGGGTCGTCGTACGTCCACAGGGTGTTGCCGTCGAACAGCCAGGCGCTGCCGTTGCCCGGCCCGCGGTAAAGCTTGTACGTGCCGGACGCGGCGAGCTTCTTCAACTCCTCGTAGTCCTCGGAGCCGGCCACCCAGGTCGCCGGGGCGGGGCCGGCGGCGGGCTGCCCGAGACCGTCGCCTCCGCCCGTGACACCCGTCCAGCCCTGGCCGTAGAACGGCATGCCGGTGACCAGCTTGCGCGCCGGGGCGCCGCGCCGCAGCCAGGCGTTGACGGTCTGGTCGACGCTGAAGTCCTTCTTCGCGTACAGCGCGGACTGCTGCGCGGTGGTCGACTCGCCGGAGACGTGGAAGTCGTAGCCCTGGAGGTTCACGAAGTCGAAGTCCCGCATGATCTTGGAGACCTCGAAGCCCGCGTCGATCTTCGCGGGGGCGGTGGGCACGTACGCGCTGAGCTCGAAGTGCTTGCGACCCTTGAGCGTGCGGCCGTACGCGTCGACCTGGGTGCGGAACTCGTGGACGAGCTTGGTGAAGTTCTGCTTGTCCTCGGGGCGGATCACATTGCCCTCGGCGCCGTCCGAGCCCGGCCACTCCCAGTCGATGTCGATGCCGTCGAAGATCCCGGCCGCCGCGCCCGCGCCGCCCCGGCCCTCGTTCACGGGCAGGTTGCCCTTGAGGTAGAGGTCGATGCAGGAGGAGACCAGCGCCTTGCGCCCGGCGTCGGTGAGCACGGCGTCCGAGAAGTACTTCGAGCCGCTCCAACCGCCCAGCGAGATCATCACCTTGAGGCCCGGGTGCTTGGCCTTGAGCTTGCGCAGCTGGTTGAAGTTGCCGACCAGCGCCTGCCCGGCGGTGTCGCCGACGCCGTCCACCGACCCGGCCGCGTCGACCTGGCGGGTGTAGTCGGCGTACGGGTCGGAGCCGGGGCCGCCCATCTGGCAGGTGCCGGCCGGGCCGACGTTGCCGAAGGCGTAGTTGATGTGGGTCAGCTTGCCCGCGGTGCCGCTGGTCTCCAGGTCCTTGACGTGGAAGTTGCGGCCGTAGACGCCCCACTGGATGAAGTAGCCGACCCGCTTGTACGAGACGGCGCCGTGCCGGGAGGAGTCGGACTTCCCGTCGAAGCCGGCCGCCGAGGCGGCGGGCGCGAGCGGGACGACCAGGCCGAGAACGGCCGCGGTCGCGGCGCCGAAGGTCAAGCGGGCCGGGAATCTGTGACGCATGGACGAGATCACCCCTTGTGCGGTGGGGCCGCACGGTCGTGGGAAACGGTGGACGGCACAGGGAGTCCGCAGGGTGCGCCCGAGGTGGGCGGCGACGACTCAACACGCCACAGTCCGTGCGTGTCAACGGAGTTCGGCAAAGGTTTTGCAAAGCAGAACGCATAGTTGACGATCAGTCAGCTCACGAAGCCTTCCCCCCGCACCCGGCGCGTGTCACAGGACGGCGGGCCGGTCCGTCTCAGGGGATGAGGCACCGACCACCACGACGAAGGGCAACACCATGGACGCGCGACTCGACTTCTTCGCCACCGCGACCGGCAACCGGCTCGTCAAGAGCCTGATGACGCTCGGCCGGGAGCTCAAGGAGATGCCGCTGCCCGTCGGCACCCAGGAGCTGGTGTCGCTGCGGGTCAGCCAGATCAACGGCTGCGCCGTCTGCATCGACATGCACACCAAGGAAGCCGCCGCGGCGGGCGAGAGCGCGCTGCGGCTGAACCTGGTCGCGGCCTGGCGGGAGGCCACCGTCTACACCGAGGCCGAGCGCGCCGCGCTGGCGCTCGCCGAGGCGGGCACCCGGGTCGCGGACGGCGCCGGCGGGGTCCCTGACGAGGTGTGGGCGAAGGCCGCCGAGCACTACGACGCCGAGCAGCTGACCGCCCTGGTCACGCTGATCTCGTTCATGAACCTGGCCAACCGGGCGAACATCATCACCCGCCGGCCCGCGGGCGGCTACGTGGCCGGCCGGTTCCACTGACCTGCGCCGACCGCGATGATCACCCAGTAGCCGTCCGTTCGAAGGGGAAGGAAGCCGCGTGAGCAAGGTCGAGGAGTTCGAGGAGCTGCGGCCGCTGCTGTTCTCGATCGCCTACCGCATCCTGGGCAGCGTGGGCGAGGCCGAGGACGCCGTCCAGGAGACCTGGCTGCGCTACGACGCCTCGTCGACCCGGCCGACGTCGGTCAAGGCGTTCCTGTCCACCACGGTGACCAGGATCGCGATCGACGTACTGCGCCTGGCCCGGGTCCGCCGCGAGGAGTACGTGGGACCGTGGCTGCCCGAGCCGCTGCTCGCCGACCCCTACGCGGACCCCGCCCGGGCGGCCGAGCTGGCCGACTCGGTGTCGATGGCGGCCCTCCTGCTGCTGGAGCGGCTGAGTCCGCTGGAGCGGGCGGTGTTCGTGCTGCGCGAGGTGTTCGGCTTCGGCTTCGACGAGGTCGCCGCCGCGGTGGGCCGCTCCGAGGCGGCCTGCCGTCAGCTGGTGGTGCGGGCGCGCCGGCACATGCGGGACGGCCGTCCGCGCTTCGAGGCCGAGCGCAAGGAGCGGGACGAGCTGACCGCGCGCTTCTTCGAGGCGCTGAGCGAGGGCGACATGGCCGGCCTCCAGGAACTGCTGGCCGCCGACGTCACCATGGTCGGCGACGGCGGCGGCAAGACCCCGCAGCTGGCCAGGGCGGTCGCCGGCGCCGCGAACGTGGCCCGGCTGCTGGCGGCGGTCGTCCCGCTGATGGCCCGGATCGACGTGACCTTCGAGCCGCACGAAGTCAACGGCCAGCCCGGCGCCGTCTTCCGCGACCAGGCCGGACGGGTGCTGAACACGCTGGTCCTGGACGTCTCGGACGGTCGGATCCAGACCGTCCGCTCCGTCATCAACCCCGACAAGCTCGCCCACCTCGGGCCGGTCGCCGACGCCTGGGCCGTGCACCACGCCCTCAAGCGGGCCCGCCGCGCCGGGGACTGACCCGCTCGCTCAGGACGACGCCGGGCGCGCCCCCTCGGGAGCGTCCGGCGTCGGGCCTTCCCCGGCGGAGCCGGCGGAGCCGACGGAGCCGGCGGCCCAGTGCGGACCGACCAGGAGGCCGCCGAGGCGCTCGATGTCCGCGGCCATGTCGATGTCCGGGTCGAGCAGCCACTGGAGCTGGATGCCGTCGGCGGCGGCGATGAAGATCCGGGCCAGCCAGGCCGCATCCACCTCGGCGGGGTCGGCGACGCTCCGCTCGATGCGCTCCGCGAGCCGGCCGCGGAACCGCTCGTAGCGCTGCTCGAAGAAGTCGTGCGCGGGGTGGTCCGGCTCGGCCGCCGCCGCCACGAGGTCGACGAAGAGCTTGACCAGCCCGGGCGTGGAGGCGTTGTGCCGCAGCACCGCCGAGCTCAGCAGCTCGGTGGTCCCGGGTTCGGGGCCGAAGCGTTCCTCCGCCACCGCGTCCCGGGCCTCCAGAACGGCCGTGAGCAGGGCTTCCTTGCTGCCGAAGTGGTGCATCACGCCGGCGTAGGTCATTCCGACCCGCTGGGCGATGTCGCGCAGCGAGACGTTGCGGCTGCCGGCCTCCGCGTAGGCGGCGAGGGCGGCGTCGATGATCTGCTGCCGCTTCGCCGAGGTCTTGGCGTACGGCCCCCGAGGCTTGCTCATACAACGGATCCTACCGGGCACGACACGAAAACATATCGCTGCCAGGTTTTAGCCAGCGAAAGCATTGCCCTGTCATGTTTTCGTGCCTAGGGTGAGGCACTCCCCCTGCGCGAAGCGGCTAAGGAGCCGTCATGACACAGACCCCACCCGTCGCGACCGCCCCGGCCGACGGCCCGGCGGACGCCGGGACCGGTCCCGCGAGATCCCCCCGCCGGCTCGGCCCGGTGCTCGCGACCACCCATCTGAGCTGGATCCTGCCCGCCACCGGCGTCGCGACCCTGACCCAGGCGCGACTCGGCGAGCTCGGCGACGCCGAGAAGCTCACCCGGTTCACCGTGATCGCCGTGGCCGGCTCCAGTACCGCGCTGATCGCCAACATCGCCTTCGGGCTGATCTCCGACCGCACCCGCTCCCGCCACGGCCGGCGCAACCCGTGGATCCTGGCCGGCGCCGCGGCGTCCGCCACCGCGGTCAGCGCGATGTCCTTCACCGGCAGCTTCCCCGTGCTGCTGGCACTCGCCGTGGTCTACCAGGTCGCGCTCAACGCGATGCTCTCCCCGCTGTTCGCCGTCCTGCCGGACCGGGTCGCCCCGGAGCGGATGGGCCGGGCGTCCTCCTGGGTGGGGCTCGGGCAGTTGCTCGGCCAGAGCATCGGCGGCGCCAGCGCGGGCCTGCTGGTCACCGAACCCCAGCTCGGCATGCGCTGGCTGCCCTGGATCACCGTCCTCGGCGGGCTCCTGTTCTTCACCACGGCCCGGGACACCCCCAGCACCGCGCTTCCCAAGGAGCCGTTCTCCTGGCGCGCCATCGGCCGCAGCCTGCTGCCGCCGAAGGACGCCGACTACTTCTGGGCCCTGGGCGGCCGGATGGTCGCCCTGCTGGGCTTCTACCTGGTCCTCGTCTACCAGCTCTACGTACTCACCGACCACCTCGGCCTGTCCACCGACGAGTCAGGGCCGGTGATCGCGCTGGGCGGCGTCCTGATGGCCGTCTCCTCGGCCACCTCGATCGCCGTCTGCGGTCCGCTGTCCGACCGGACCGGCCGGCGCAAGCCGTTCATCATCGCCGCCACCGCGGTCTGCGCCGCCGCCGTCGTCCCGCTCGTCCTCACCACCTCCATCTGGGCGTTCTACACCTTCATCCTCGTGGGCGGCCTCGGCTACGGCTGCCTGATCGCCGTCGACCAGGCGGTGGTCTCCGAGGTCCTGCCCGACCAGGAGCACCGCGCCAAGGACCTCGGCTTCCTCAACATCGCCAACACCATGCCCGGCCTGATCGCCCCGCTGATCGCCGGCCTGATCGTCCCGGCCTTCGGCTACCCGGCGCTGTTCTGCGTCGCCATCGTCCTCACCCTGACCGGCGGACTGCTCATCCTGCCCATCCGCCGCGTCGCCTGAGCCCCCCGTCCGCCCCGATCCCCGCCGTACCTCCCCGGGCGGCGGAACGCACTACGGAAGAGAGACCCAGCATGACCAGCTCGCCGATCACCACCCTGCCCGAGGGCTTCCTCTGGGGCGCCTCCACCTCCGCCCACCAGACCGAGGGCGGGAACACCGCCAGCGACTGGTGGCCGATGGAGCGCAGCGCGGGCGAGGGCACCCACATCAAGGAGCCCAGCGGCGACGCCTGCGACAGCTACCACCGCTGGCGCGAGGACATGGACCTGCTCGCCGGACTCGGCTTCACCGACTACCGGTTCAGCATCGAGTGGGCCCGGATCGAGCCCGCGCCGGGCGAGTTCTCCCGCGCCGCCATCGCCCACTACCGGCGGATGGTGGAGGGCGCCCACGAGCGCGGCCTGCGGCCGATGGTGACCCTGCACCACTTCACCTCGCCGCAGTGGTTCGCCGAGCGCGGCGGCTGGACCGCCCCCGACGCGGGCGAGCTGTTCGCCCGCTACATCGAGGCCGCCGCCCCCGTCTACGCCGACGGCGTGGACCACGTCTGCACCATCAACGAGCCCAACATGCTCGCCATCATGGTGCCGCTGCTCGACCTGATGCTCGGCCGGACCGACCCCTCCGAGCTGTCGTTCCCGGCCGCCGGTCTGCCGATGCCGGGCGAGCAGGCCACCGAGGCCCTGGTCCGCGCCCACCGGCTGGCCGTCGAGGCGGTCAAGTCCCGTGCGCCGCACGTGCGCACCGGCTGGTCGGTGGCCAACCAGGTGAGCCACGCGCTGCCCGGCGTCGACGGCGCCGAGGAGGCCCGCGCCGCGTACCTGCGCCCGCGCGAGGACGTCTTCCTGGAGGCGGCGCGCGGCGACGACTGGCTCGGCGTGCAGTCCTACACCCGCACCCTGATCGGCGCGGACGGCCCGCTGCCGGTCCCGCAGGACGCCGAACGGACCATCACCGGCTGGGAGTTCTACCCCGGCGCGCTCGGCGACGCGCTGCGGCACACCGCCGCCACCGCGCCCGGCGTACCGCTGATCGTCACCGAGAACGGCATCGCCACCGCCGACGACACCCGCCGCGTCGCCTACACCGCGGGCGCCCTGGAGGGCATGGCCGCCGCCATGGCCGACGGCGTCGACGTGCGCGGCTACTTCCACTGGAGCGCCCTGGACAACTACGAGTGGGGCAGCTACGCCCCCACCTTCGGCCTGATCGCGGTGGACCGCGAGACCTTCGCCCGTACCCCCAAGCCGTCCGCCTCCTGGCTGGGCGCCGCCGGCCGCAGCCGGGTCCTGCCCGTCGCCGGAGCCTGACCCGAACCGCCACTCCAACGCCCCCGACCCGAAGGAGAACGACATGACCGACCAGAGCCACCACGCCGACACCCAGCACGACTTGACGGTCTCTCAGCAGGCCGCGCTGACCTCCGGCGGCGACTTCTGGCACACCCGCGCGCTGCCCGAGGCCGGCGTCGAGAGCATCATGCTCACCGACGGCCCGCACGGCCTGCGCAAGCAGCCCGAGGACGGCGACGCCCTCGGCATCGGCACCAGCGAGCCGTCCACCTGCTACCCGCCCGCCTGTGCCCTCGGCTCCTCCTGGGACCCGGCGCTCGCCGAGCGCGTCGGGCGGGCCATCGCCCTGGAGGCCGTCGCCAAGAACGTCTCGGTCGTCCTCGGCCCCGGCGTCAACATCAAGCGCTCCCCGCTCGGCGGGCGCAACTTCGAGTACCTCTCCGAGGACCCGCTGCTCACCGCCCGGATCGGCGCCGCGCTGGTGAACGGCGTGCAGTCCCGGGGCGTCGGCACCTCGCTGAAGCACTTCGCCGTCAACAACCAGGAGACCGACCGGTTCCGGGTGAGCGCCAACGTCGACGAGCGCACCCTGCGCGAGATCTACCTGCCCGCCTTCGAGCACATCGTCACCACCGCCCGGCCCACCACCGTGATGGCCGCCTACAACACCGTCAACGGCGTCCCGGCCGCGAGCAACCACTGGCTGCTGACCGAACTGCTGCGCGGCGAGTGGGGCTTCGACGGCCTGGTCGTCAGCGACTGGGGCGCGGTCGCCGACCGGGTCGCCTCGCTCGCCGCCGGCCTCGACCTGGAGATGCCGCCCTCCGGCCGGGAGGCGCAGGTCGTGGCGGCCGTCGAGGACGGCTCGCTCGACCCGGCCGCCCTGGACACCGCCGCCCGCCGGGTCCTGGACCTGCTGGCGCGCACCGCCGCCGCCCGGGTCCCCGGCGGGAGCTACGACGAGGAGGAGCACCACGCGCTGGCCCTCGCCGCCGCCGTGCAGAGCGCCGTCCTGCTCAAGAACGACGACGGCCAACTGCCGCTCGCCCCCGACGGCGCCGGAACCGTCGCCGTCATCGGCGAGTTCGCCCGCACCCCGCGCTTCCAGGGCGGCGGCAGCTCGCACGTCGTGCCCACCCGCCTGGACACCGCCCTGGACGCGATCCGCGCGACCGTCACCGACCCGGAGCGGATCCGCTTCGCCCCCGGCTTCACCCTGGACGGCGCGGCCGACCCGGCCCTCGTCGCCGAGGCCGTCGAGGCGGTGCGCGGCGCCCGGCACGCCGTGCTCTTCCTCGGCCTGCCCGAGCCGTACGAGTCCGAGGGCTACGACCGCACCGACATCGACCTGCCCGCCGACCAGCTCGCCCTGCTCGACGCCGTCACCACCACCGCCGAGGCCGCCGGCGCCGACGTCACCGTGGTGCTCTCCAACGGCGCGCCGGTGCGGCTCACCCCGTGGCAGGACCGGGTCGGGGCGGTCCTGGAGGGCTGGCTGCTCGGCCAGGCCGGCGGCACGGCGCTGGCCCGGCTGCTGTTCGGGCTCGACAACCCCTCGGGCCGGCTCGCCGAGACCGTCCCGCTGCGCCTTGAGGACAACCCCAGCCACCTCCACTTCCCCGGTGCGGACGGCCAGGTCCACTACGGCGAGGGCCTGTTCGTCGGCTACCGGTACTACGACACGCTCGGCGTGCCGGTCGCCCACCCGTTCGGCCACGGCCTGAGCTACACCAGCTTCGGCTACGACGGCCTGGAGGTGACGGCGACCGGGGACAACCGCTACGACGTCTCGTTCACGGTCACCAACACCGGCACCCGGGCCGGCGCCGAGGTCGCCCAGCTGTACGTGCACGAGCGCGCGCCGCGGGTGCGCCGTCCCGAGCACGAGCTTAAGGGCTTCGCCAAGGTCCACCTGGAGCCCGGCGAGAGCGCCCGGGTGACCATCGCGCTGGACGAGCGTTCCTTCGCCCACTGGTCGGTGCGCGACCACCGCTGGCGGGTGGAGGGCGGCAAGTTCGAGCTGCGGATCGGCGCGTCCTCCCGCGACCTGCGGCTGCGCACCACGGTGGACTGCGCCCCCGACGGCCACCGCCCGGTGCTCACCGCGGAGTCCACCGTCGGCGACTGGATGGCCGACCCGGTCGGCGCGCAGATCATCGGCGCGGCGATGGCGGCGATGGCGGAGTCGGTCGGCATCGCCACCGACGACCCGCTCACCGCCGCGATGGGCGCGAGCCTGCCGGTCGGCCGCATCCCGGCGTTCGTCGGCAGCGTGACGCCCGAGGACATCGACCGGCTGGTCGCCGCCCACCGCGAGCTGACCGCCGCGCAGGCCCCGGCCTCCCGGGCCTGATCCCGCTCACCGCCGCGGCTGGTCCCGGTCCGGCCACACCTCGATGTGGTCGGCCTCCAGGACCAGCCGCACCCGGTGCGCCAGTCCCAGCGACTCGGTGAACTCGCGCGGCAGTTGGAGCCGGCCCACCCGGTCCAGGACGGTGTACTCCTGCTCGCCGTCGATCCCGGCGGCGACCGGGCGGCGCAGCACCTCGGTAGAGGTGCGCCCGTCGCGGATCCGCACCGTGCGGCGGACCTGGTCGGCCACCAGCGCGTCATGGGTGACGATCAGCACGGTGGTGCCCAGCTCGTTGTTGGCGGTGCGCAGCGCGTCGAAGATCTCCGCCGAGGTGGCGGTGTCCAGCTCGCCGGTGGGCTCGTCGGCGAGCAGCAGCCGGGGTTCGTTGGCCAGCGCGACGGCGATCGCCACCCGCTGCTGCTCGCCGCCGGAGAGCGCGGCGGGGGTGCGGTCGGCGGCCTGCGCGATGCCCATCAGGTCGAGCAGTTCCCCGGCCCGGTCGGCGCGCCGGCGGCGCGGCACGCCCGCGTAGCCCATCGGCAGTTGCACGTTCTCCCTGGCCGTCAGGTAGGGCAGCAGGTTGGCGGCGGTCTGCTGCTGGATCGTTCCGACGGTGCGGCGCCGGTAGGCGGTCCGGGCCCGCCCCTTGAGGGTGCCCAGGTCGGTGCCGGCCACCACGGCGGTGCCGGCGCTGGGGCTGTCCAGGCCGGCCAGGATGCCGAGCAGGGTGGACTTGCCGGAGCCGGAGGCGCCGACCAGAGCCAGCAGTTCGCCCTCCCGCACGGTCAGGTCGAGCCCTTGCAGGGCCTGCACCTCGACGCCGTCGCGGCCCCGGGTGCCGGTGCGGAAGATCCGCACCAGGCTCTCGCACAGCACCATCGGCCGCTCGGCCGCGGTGGTGCGCCCTTCGGGCTCCCCAGGCTCTTCGGTCGGTCGGACGGTCACAACGCCTCCCCCAGTCGTAGCACGGCGCCGAGGCCCCGGCGACGGCTGATCGCCGCCTCCAGGACGGCGGCCGCCGTCATCAGGACGGTCAGCGCGAGGCCGAGCCCCGCGGTGACCGTCCAGTCGATGTGTGTGGCGGGCTCGAACGGCCCGCCGGTGACGGCCCCCAGCCGCAGGCCGGAGCCGAGCACCGGGGCCAGCAGCAGGCCGAACGTACCGCCGCCGAGCGCCGCCAGCACCAGCAGCGGCAGCAGTTGGAGCACCTGGAGGGCGAACACCGCGCGTCCGCCGGTCCCCAGGGTGCGCAGATAGGACGTGGTCCGGGCGCGTTCGGTGGCGCTCAGCAGCAGGTCCAGGGCGAAGGCGCCGAGCCCGAGCAGCAGGCCGAGCAGCGTGGTGACCCGGAAGGCCAGCCCGACCGAGCGGGCCAGCCCGTCCGAGCGCAGCGCGTCCAGTTCCCCGGCCCGGTCGCGGAGTTCGGACTGCGGCCCGGCCGCGGCGCTGGGGGCGAGCTGCGTGACGGCGGCGGCCCGCACCGCGGCCGGGTCCACGGCCGGTCCGCCGGCGGCCGGGTAGAACAGGACGGCGGACCGGCTCTTCTGGGCGGGAAGGCGCTGCGCCGACGGACCGGTGAACACCAGCAGCGGCCCGGTGCGCCGCGCGTCGCCGAGCACCGGGCCGAGCACCGGGTCGCGCAGCGCCTCCTCGGGCAGGGCGCCGATCACCCGGACCCGGCTCCGGGGCAGGCCCAGCGTGGAGAGCTCGAAGTCGCCGTCGGGGAACCGGGCGGTCAGGGCGGGGGTGGCGAGCGCGGTGAGCACGGGGGCCTGGTCGCTGCCGCCGACGGGCGCGTCGGCCCCGGGGGCGGCCGCCAGGGCGCGGGCCACCGGGGAGGACGGCCGGGCGGCGGCGAGCGCGGTGGCGTCCAGGCCGACGAGCGGGATGCGCTCGAAGGCGGTGCCGTCGGACTGCGCGACGATCTCGCCGGTCGCGCCGGTGACGGCGACCTGGTGGCCCACGGTGGGGACCTTCGACAGGTCGCCGGCCAGCCGCTCCTTCGTCCCGACGAGGGCGACGGGCGCCCCGCCGGTGCGCCAGTCGGCGAGCCGCACCTGGGCGTCCTCGACGGTGCGCGGGACCAGGCCGCCGTAGACCCCGTAGCCCATCGCCAGGACCAGGACCAGCAGGGCGAGCGCGGCCGCGCCGCTCTGCTGCCCGGCCCGGGCGAGCGCCATCAGCGGGACCAGGCCGCGCGAGCGGCGCGCCCCGCGGGTCGCCAGGCGCAGCAGCGGGGGCAGCAGGCGGAGCAGCACCCCCACCACGACCAGCGCCAGGAGCACCGGAGCGAGGGCGAGTTGGGGGTCGATGCCGGAGCTCGCGTAGGCGCCGCGGGTGCGCAGCGCGGCCAGTCCGCCGACGGCGAGCAGCAGGACCAGGGCCTCCAGGACGAGCCGGCGCGAGCGCGGCACCGGCCGGCTCCGCCCGGTCGAGGTGAGCAGCACCACGGCCGGCGCGCACCAGACCAGCAGGGCGGCGATGAGCACCGGCACCGGCGAGCCGAGGGCGGCGCCCGGCGGCGCGAGCGCGCGGCCGAGCGCCCAGCCCGCCGCGACCCCGGCGCCGACCGCCACCGCGGACTCGGCCAGCAGGCGGCCCGCGATCCCGGCCGTCCCGGCGCCCCGGGAGCGCTGGAGGGCGAAGGCCCCGGCCCGGCGGCGCGCCCCGAGCCGGGCGGCGGCGAAGGCGGTGGCCACCACGACGGCGAGCAGGCCGGCCAGCGCGAAGCCCTGGAGCTGCTCGGTGCGCAGCCGCTGGGCGGAGAAGGCGTCCAGCTCCGGGGTGAGCCGGTCGGAGACGGTGAGCGCGTGCACGTCCTGGCCGGCCACCAGGCAGGGGTCGCTCCGGAGGGCTTCGCACAGCCGGTCCTCGGGGGTGGCGCGCCATCCGGCCAGGGCGTCGCGCGCCGCGGCGATCCCCGCCGGGGTGGCGCCCGGCCCGGAGCGGTCGACGGCCACCGGCAGCTCCCAGGTGACGTCGAACCCGCTCGCTTCCCGCGCGAGGAGCTCGATCCCGCCGGCGCTGGTCAGCAGTTGGCCGTCCAGCTCCCACTTGGTGCCCCCCGTGGCACCCATCACCAGCACGGGCCAGGGCGCCACCAGGAACGGCGAGCGCTGCCAGAGCCGTTGCGCACCGTGGTCGGTGCGGAAGACCCCGACCAGGACCGCCTCGGCGGTCCACTCGTACCCGCCCAGGGAGACCTGCTGCCCCAGGGTCAGCTTGAACTTCTCGCGGGTCGCCTCGGAGGCCGCGACCTCGACCGGCGCCGGCTTCTCAGGCCGGACGCTCAGGTCCAGGTCGGCGGCGGGCTGTCGCGGTGCGCGGCCCTGGAGGTACTCGACCGGCCCGTCCGGACCGTCGTGCTGGGCGTAGACCAGATTGACCTTCGGCGGGTCGCCGCCGTAGAAGGTGGCCACCCCGGGCCCGCGCACGCTCGCCAGCCCGGTGGTCACCCGGGCCCACGGTGTGCCGAGGTCGGCGGCGAGCCGGGGGCCGGCGGCGGCGCGCAGCCCGTCGCCGATCCGGTCCAGGTCCCCGTCGAGCGTGCCGGGCGGCGGGGGCGGCAGCCACGGCATCGGTATGGTGGCGGCGCCGGCGGAGAGCGCCGGCCCGGCCGTCTGGGCGCGGTCCACCCGGTCCGCGAGCGTGTCGGCCGCCAGCCGGTCGAACCTCGGCGGCCAGCTCAGCGGGACGGCCGTGAGCAGGACGGCGAGCAGCGCGAGCACGGCCGCGACCGGCCAGGCGATCCGCGCCTCGCGCCGGATCAGGCGCAGTGTCAGCATGTGGGGCTCCCCTCGAAACGTCGCGCCGCGGCCGCCGGCCTCATCCGTCCTCCCCCGCGCGCAGGGCCCGGACCAGGTCGACCCGGGCCAGCAGCCGGGTGAGGACCACCACCGCGAGGGCGAGCAGCAGACCGGCGGCCAGCGCGGTGAGCACGGCGGCGGGCCGGCCGGGCGCGGTGGCCAGGACCGGGAAGACCGGGCCGGCGGTGTCGTCCAGCACGGTGGACGCCAGCAGCAGCGCCGCGAGCAGCAGGCCCAGCAGCCCGCCGAGCAGCACCGGCGGCACGGTCACCGCCACCTGTTCGGCGCGCAGCAGCGCGGCCAGCTCGCCGCGCCGCACACCCAGCGCGCGCAGCACCGCGAACTCCCGCTGGCGGGAGCGGACGGCGCTCACCGTGTGCAGGGTCAGGGCGGTCACCGCGAACAGCGGCGCGGTGACCAGGACCAGCAGCCAGGCGCAGCGCAGCCCGCTGCGGAACGGGTCGTCCGCCAGGCCGGCGGCCACCTCCGGGACGCTCTGCGGGCGGCCGTACCCGCCGTGGCCGCCGACGGCGGCCCGGGTGGCGGCAGGGTCGTCGCTGGTCAGCCACCAGCGGGTGGCGGTCGGCGGTGGCGCACCGGTGAGCGCCCGGTTGGCGGCGACGGAGCGCAGGTCCAGCAGCAGATGGCCGTGGGTCCGGTCATAGCCGGGCAGTCCGTCGACCACCCCGGTGATCAGGACCTTCTGAACGCCCTTACCGTCGCGCTCCCACTCCAGTTCGACGGTGTCGCCGGTCTTGGCACGGACGGCGTCGAGCAGCGCGCGGTCGGCGAGGGCGGGCAGCACCGGGAGGACGGGGGCGCCGGTGCCGGGGGCGGGGCGCACCGTCAGGAGCACACTGGATTCGCTGTTTCCGAACATCACGTCGTGGGAGCGCAGGACCACGTGCAGCAGGTCGGCGCCGCCGCCCTCCCAGTCGCAGGCGTCCGCGTTCTCGCTCCGGGCCCCCGGGATCGCGGGGGCCGTGCGGGAGGGCTGGGCGCCCGGGCAGCCGAGCGACACCGGGTCCACCGGGGTGGTGGCGGCTCGGGCCCAGCTCTGGCCCGGTGGCGGGGCCAGGTCGGTGCGCTGTCCGCCGCCGACGGCGCCGATGCCCGTCAGGCGCAGGTCCAGGGTGGTGCGGGCGCGCTGGCGGTCGGTGAAGTCGACGCCGATCCGGCTGAGCGTCAGCGGGTGGACGCGCCGTTCGCCGCCGGCCAGCGGGACGGTCACGGTGTGCCGCTGCCCGTCCGCCGGCAGCGGGACCCTCAGCTGATCGGTCAGGCCCTGGGCGTCCTGGATCCACAGCACCAGGTCGGGTCCCGGCGCCGGGAGCGGACGGTCGGCGCTCGCCGTCAGGGTCACCTCCAGCGCGGTCGGCTCGCCCGGCAGCGCGATCCCGTGGGCGGGTACGGCGGTCAGCGGGGCCAGCAGTTCGGGGGCCGGGCGCTCGGCGAGGTCGTGGCGCAGGAACGGCAGGCCCGCGGCGGAGGCGGCCGCGGTGTCGACGGCGACCGTCTGCACCACGGAGGAGCCCACGAAGACGGACTGCTCGGCGATCGGGGTCAGGCCCGTCACGCCCGGCAGGGCGGCCAGCACGCCGTGCTGGCGCGTGGGTGGGCCCGACACCCCGGACAGCCGCAGATCGGCGCCGACGGTGTGGGCCGCCCGGTCGCGGTCGCTGGTCGGCAGGGCGCCCAGCACCCCGGCGGCCAGGCCGGTGCAGGCCACCGCCAGCAGCGTCACCAGCACCGGCACCGCCTGGCGGCCGGTGTCGCGGCTCAGCCGCCAGGCCCCCAGCGGCAGGACCAGGCCGCGGGCCCGGCGGGCCGCCCGTTCCAGCAGCCGCCCGGCCGCCGGCAGCACCCGCAGCAGCAGGACGGCGCCGGCCACCGCCATCGCCACCGGGGCGAGCACCAGCGTCGGGTCGGCCCAGGAGTCGAACCCGGCGTCCGCGCCGCCGGCCACCACACCGTGGTAGCGGCGGAGTTGGACGAAGCCGAGGGCCGCGACGGCGAGCAGCGCCAGGTCGGCGCCGGCCCGCTGGAGTCCGAGCCGGCGCGGACCGCGCCGGCGCAGCGCCCGCAGCGCGCCCGGGTCCAGCGCCTGCCGGGCGAGCGGCAGCAGCAGCGCCGCGCCGTGCACCAGCAGCGCGAACGCCGCGGCCCACCAGACCGTCCCGCTGTCGTTCGCGGCCAGGCCGTGCGCCCCGGCGGCGCGCAGCACCCCGGCGAGCAGCGGCTCGGCCAGCAGCAGCCCGCAGAGCGCCGCCGGCACCACCGCCACCGCCCATTCGCCGGCCGCCGAGGCGAGCAGCCGGGCCACGCCCGCTCCCCGGGAGCGCCGCAGCGCCTGCTCGGCGGCGACCGTGTCGGCCAGCCGGCGGGCCGTCAGCACCAGGACCACCGCCGCGAGCAGGGCCAGCAGGGCGCCCGGTACGGCGATCCCGGAGCGGACCGTCAGCGCCGGCAGCACCTGGCCGTCGACCGCGGCGGGCAGGGGGCTGCGCACCGCGGTCCCGGCCAGCGCCGGTTCGGCGCCCCGGTAGACCGAGCGGGCGGTGTCCGAGCGGGCGAAGGCGGCCGCCCGTCCGCGCAGCGCGGAGAGCTCGGACAGGCTGGAGCGCGCGGTGTCGGGCAGCGCCAGCCAGACGGCGAGGGTGCGGTCGCCGTACACGGGCAGCGCGGTCAGCCCGGCGCCGTCGACCAGCATCAGGGGGCGGCCCGCGCCGTCGTCGCCCTCCAGGCCGGCCCAGAGGGCGGCGGCGTCCGGGTCGGGCCGGTAGACGCCGGTCACCGCGAGGGTGAGCGGGTCGCCGGTTCCGGGGTGGCGGACGACCACGGTGCCGCCGCTGTCGACGCCGAGCCGGTCGGCGGCGTCCGCGGGGAGGGCGACGCGCAGCGCGCCGTCGGCGACGGCAGGGGTGGCGGTCTCCGGGGCGTCGGGCCAGGCGCCACCGCGCAGGTGGGCGTAGCGGGCGGCGCCGGGCAGGGCCACCGGGACGGCGGCGAGCGTGGTGTCGGTGGCCCGCTGGCGCGCCGCGGGCGGCAGCGGCAGGTTGATCGCGGCGGCGCCGCGTACCGCGGTCTCGGTGTGGAACGGGGTGCCGGCCATCGTCCGCTCCAGCGCCGCGCGCACCGCCCGGTCGGCGGCGGGCAGCCCCTGCGCCGACCAGCGTCCGGTCACCGCGATCGACCGTCCGGCGTCCGCGGCGAGCCGCTCGCGCACTCCGGCGGTGGCGGCCGACCGGGCCAGCCCGGCCACCGCGGCCAGCACCGCCGTCGCCACCAGCACGCTCACGGCCACGGCCGCCAGTACCGACCCGCGCCGTCCGGCCCGCCGTCCGATCCGGCGCCCCGCTTCCGCCAGTGCCATCCACCGCTCCCCTCGCCGCCCTCCGCACCGGAGGGGCGGACCCGCCACGGGACCGGCCACGGCGCGGAGTCGCAGCTGTCCGCGCGTGGTCTGTACCAATCCGGTCAGGGCCCGAATCCTGCCTGACGGATCGACAGATCGCTTCACCCGCGGGCTGTTTGTGTCCGCCCGGGCGAAGTGTCTGCCCGGACGGACCAGCGGCCGGCGGGGTGCGGGTCCCGGCCGCCGCGGGGATCAGCCGCCGAAGACCAGCGGGCCGCCCTCGTCAGGGACCAGGACGGGCTCCTCGTCCCTGACGAGCGTCGGAGCGTTGATGCAGGCGTACCACTGGCCGGTGGCGAAGGCCGCGCCACCCGACCAGTAGTTGGCGTTCCACATCGTCCTGCACTGCTCGTAGCGGATCGGCGAGACCTCGGACGGGACCGGCGGAGGCAGCGGCGGCCCGTAGGCGGACTGCGTCGCGGCGTTCGCCTGGGCGCCGGCGGTCAGCATCAGCAGCGGGGTCAGCACGGCCGCGGTGGCCGCCGCACCGGCCAGTCGACGGATTCGCATGGGTGGGCCTCTCCTTCGAAAACGGCCGGGGGGTGGCCCGGCGGGTGAACGCCGTTGTCGGCGCGTGTGCCGAATCCTCGCGGCAACGGCCGCCGCGGCGACATCCCAGGTTTCTGGGCCCCTTCCCGATACGAAGCGTCACTCAGTCGGGGCCGCGGCCGTCCGCAGTCATATGACTGATGCCGCCGCATCCCGCCCTGGAGCACTCTCCTAGTGCGACGGACCCGGCCCGGGGCCCGTCGCGCACGAGCACTGTCCCCGCCTGTGCCACAGCCGCAGGCAGACCCGGAAAGCGAGTTCCACCGTGGCCCTCAAGTCCTTCAAGCTGGCGACCGCCGTAGCGAGTGCGGTCGCCGGGGCGGCGCTGCTCCTCTCGGCGACGCCGGCGTCCGCGGCGAACCCCCCGTACGACGGCTGCCCGGCCTGGGCGCTCTGCCTCTACCAGCACGGCGGCGGCACGGGTTCGAAGGCGATCGTCATCCCGCCGTCGGCCGGCGGCGGCACGGAGATCGTGCGCCTCACCAAGGTCCACTTCCTGAACGGGGACCTGGCCGACAACCAGGTGTCGTCCTGGATCAACAACTCGCAGTGCCAGATCGAGTTCTGGGACGACCCGTACGGCGAGCTCCACCCGTCCCAGGTCGATGTCGCCTCGTCCTGGGCCTGGGGCGCGAAGGGCGACTACGCCTCCGGCGGCTACCCCAACGACCGGATCTCCAGCCTCCGCTTCTACTGCCCGTAGCGGCCCGGTCCGGTCCGCCGGTGCCGTCCCCGGCGGACCGGACCGTTCACCTCCCCCGCCCCCGTCTCGCCAGGAGCCGGGGGCGCCTCCATGACGCCCGATGACCCTCCGGAACGAGGTCCCGTGAAACGTCTGCGACCAACGGCCGCACTGCTGTCCGGCCTACTGCTCTCCGTCACCCTGCCCACGCTCGTCTCCACGGCCCCGGCCTCCGCCGACCCGGTGACGGCCGGCGCCGTCACCGCCGGTCCCGGCGCCGAGGGCCCGGACCTGAGCCACGCCAACCGCACCGGCCCGCCCCCGGGCATGCCCGACTGGTCCCGGGTGGGCTTCCGCGGCGGCCAGCAACTGCCCGGCAACGGCGACCTGACCGGTGACGCCGGCTGCCGCATCACCCCGGACCGGCTCGCCTCCCAGTACTCCGTCCGGCCGGACGACGGCGTCGACGACACCACCGGCCTCCAGCGGGCGATCGACGACATCAAGGCCAACTGCTCGCCGAACGCCAACTTCAACAGCCTCTCGCTGATCTCCCTGCCGGCCGGCCGGATCGACCTCTCCCGGCAGATCTACGCGGACGCCGACTACCTCGTCCTGCGCGGCCAGGGCTCCGGCACCGGCGGCACCCGCCTGGTGTTCCGACCCGACGCCAACACCCGCTACGACACCCTGGTCAACGGCCGCTGGGACCAGGACAGCATGAAGGCCGGCAGCGGCAGCGACATCGGCACCGGCGGCTGGATCTGGCCCGGCCGCGGCCTGTTCCGCGTCCAGACCCGGGACATCGCCGAGCGCTACCAGGACGACTGGGCCGCCGCCCCGGCGAACCGCAAGGACATCTTCGAGGGCAGCGTCAACCAGCACTGGGCCTCCGGCATCAAGGTCGCCGCCAAGGCCTCCGACCCCGGCTGGGCGGGCCGCCAGGGCCAGAACGTCGTGCAGTTGGACTCCAAGGCCGACATGAACAAGTTCGCCCCGGGCGGCTACGTCTGGGTCGGCGCGGCCAACAGCGTCAAGTTCTACGAGCAGCAGGGCGTCTCCGACCGCGGCCAGATGGACAACCTCCACATGCGGCAGCAGATGTTCCGGGTCAGCGCGGTCGACGGCGCGGCGAAGACGGTCACCCTGGACCGCCCGCTGGAGTGGGACGTGCCGGTCGACTCCGTCTCGGACGGCTCCCCCGCGCTCAGCGACAAGCCGTACGCGAGCAAGGTCACCCCGCTGAAGGTCGTCCAGGGCGTCGGCTTCGAGGACTTCGCCTTCACCCAGGACATGACCGGCATGCCCAAGCTCGGCGGCGGCACCTACGACCTGACCCCCGCCCAGGCCGTGCACAACTACGGCAACATGGCGCCCGAGTACGCGATGCACGGCATCGTCTTCAAGTGGGCCGCCAACGACTGGGTGCGCGGGCTCAAGGCCGAGATGACCGGCTCGCACCCGATCGTCACCGAGGACGCCCGCAACATCCAGGTCGAGCGCAACAGCTTCGACGGCGCCTGGAACAAGGGCAAGGGCGGCAACGGCTACCTGCGCGGCAGCCGGGTCTGGGACTCGCTGTACGCCTACAACCTCAGCCGCAACCTGCGCCACTTCACCTTCCAGTGGTCGGCCAGCGGCAACGTCGCCTTCCGCAACGACCTCGACTCGGACCTCAACCTGCACGGCGGGTGGGAGCACAACAACCTGTTCGAGCAGAACACCCTGCGGGTCCCCTACGAGCACCGCTCCGGCAACTGCCAGACCAACTGCGGCGGCGAGGGCGGCGAGGTCGACGAGGGGACGTGGTACCCCGTCTGGTGGGCGGCCGGCCCCAAGGCGGTCAAGTGGTCCGGCTCCTCGGGCCCGCAGAACGTCTTCTACAACAACACCATGGTCAAGCAGGCGACACCGGGCGGCCCGTTCGAGCCGTACGCCCCGTACGGCAGCCAGTCCGGCACCGCCTTCCAGTTCGGCTCCGCCAACGGCAACCCGGCGAGGTTCCAGCCGCTGAGCCAGGGCGGCCAGGCGATCCCGGACTGGACCGGCCGGGAGACCCTCGACTTCGCCGGCAAGGGCGTCGTCCCCACCGACGTCGGCAAGCGGGCGTCGCTGTTCCTGCGGGACGCCGGCGGCGACCTCGACCCCCGCGCGAACAACCGCCGCACGATCGTCACCTGGAACATGCAGGGCGCGGGCACCACCGGCTTGCCGGGGGACGACGACGCCGCATACGAGAACAAGTACACGCTGGGAGTGAGCCAGCTGGCGCTGCAGAACCGGGCCGACATCGTCGCCCTCCAGGAGGCGGGCGCCCCGCCCCGGGGCGCCGTGCACCTCCAGGACATCCCGCAGAACCCGGTCGTGTACTCCGACTGGGCCGGCCGCGTCCCCCCGATCCGCGAGTACCGGTACGGGGGAACGGCCGCCAGGCCGCAGGGATACCTGTACTGGCTGCACACGGACACCAGCACCAACACCGACACGGGCCGGGTCAACCTGGCCATCCTGAGCCGCACACGCGTCCAGCCGCAGAACGTGTACGTCACCGGGGCGGGGCTGCACCAGGGCTTCACCGGTCGGCCCGCGCTCGGCATCAACGTCGACGGCGTCGTGTACTTCACGGTGCACGGCATGTCGGGGACCGGCAACGACGACGCCGGACTGCTGCAGAACATCCGGACCCGGATGGCTACCGCCGGCCCCAACGGGACCGCACTGCCCTGGGTCGCCGTCGGCGACTACAACCGGACCCCGCTGCCCCCGGACGACCCGAACGCGACGGACAACTCGCTGGCCACCACGATCGGCGGCCAGTACGCGGTGACCGCACCGGCGCTGCCGACCCATCCGACCCTCCGGGAGCTGGGGAGCGACACCCCGGACCGCATCCTCGACTACGCGGTCACCCCCGTCGGCGCCGCAAACCCCCGGGTCCTCGGCATCAACCGGGCCAACATGCTGCTGTCCGACCACTATCCCGTCGTGATGGAGGTCGGGAACCTGCCGAACCCGCCGGGCTCCGGCCTGGGGACGACGGTGCCGGTGGCGGGCCCCTCCGTGCTGCGCAACGCCGCCACCACCAACGTGGCCGCCCCCGGCAGCAGCACCCACGTGGTCAGTGACCAGCCGATCAACCGGGCCAACGTCCAGGGACAGGTGTTCAGCCTGTCGCCCGACCCGGAGTACAGCGGCTACTACCGCATCTTCCACGCCAACGCGCCCTACGCCGGCCGCTACCTCGGCCAGGAGGGCGGGGCCCGCGACGCCCGGACGGTGCTGTGGCCGAACCCGGCACTCGACCAGCTCTGGCAGCCGGTCCGGCACGGCGACGGCACCTGGACCCTGCAGAACTACGTCACCCGCCAGTTCCTGACGGACCTCGGTCCGGGCCTCGGCATCGTGGCCCGCGACCAGAACGGCACGACCAACCAGCGCTGGTTCCTCCAGGACCCCCAGGAGGCCACCGCCCTCACCGAGATCGTCGCGACGGACTCCACCGGCTCGACCCCGGCACTCTCGGTCGACGACCTGGAGACCGCGCCCCTCCCGGTCTACCTGGCCGCGGACACGCACGGGAACTACCAGCGGTTCAACACCATCTCGGCGGGGCCGAGCGACAACTGCTTCTACCTCGTCTACGGCCGCCAGTTCGTCAACTCCACGGCGGCCCACCCCGGGACCCCGGAGAACGGCGCCTTCGTCACCATGGGCGACTACCGGCCCAACGACGACGGCTACCTGTGGTGCAAGCTCAACGACGGCCCCAACGGAACGCTGCTGTCCAACTTCTCCAGCCCCGAGGACCACCTCGACATCACCCAGAGCACGACCGTCGACACGGTCACCATCACCCGCCCCGGACTCGCCACCGCCAGGCTCCACTGGCTCTTCCGCCCGGTCACCCAGTGACCGGAGCGGCACGGTGAACGGCCCGGCCCCCCGCGTCCTCGCGGGGGGCCGGGCCGTTTGCCGCGCCAGTTCGGCCCGGCCACGAAGGGCGTGGCACACAGTGAACGTATGCACACGCACCGTAGGCTTCGGGGCAGTCGGACCGCCCGCCGTCCGCAAGGAGGAGCAATGTCGAAGTTCACGGCCACGATCACGGCGAAAAGCAAGGACAAGAGGTTCGAGCAGATCAAGCGGTACCTCGGACTCAACAACTACGAAGTCACGCCGCACATCGACCCGAAGGCCACGGGCTACGTGGTGACGGGAGTCGGCCCGGCACCCCTCACGAACCCCACAATCGCCCAGCTCGCCGAGCAACTGGGCCTGCTGCTCCCCAAGACGAGTTCGACCTACGACCTCGTCGTGATCGGGGGCGGCCCCGCCGGCCTGGCCGCGGCCATCAACGCCCGGAGCCTCTACGGCCTCAGCACGCTCATCATCGAGCAGTACGCCCCGGGCGGGACGGCCGCCACGTCGATCAACGAGATCGACAACTACTTCGGGTTCGATGACGGGATCCAGTCCGAACTGCTCTGCCACAAGGCCGTCGTCCAGGCGAAGAAGTTCGGGGCCGAGTGGCTGCCCAGCTACGGCGTGACGGGGCTCAAGCTCAGCGACAATCCGAAGGCGACGAAACACAAGATCACCGCGACCAACTCCGAGGGCTCCCCGGACGTCACGGTGGAGGCCTCGCTGATCCTGCTCGCCACCGGCCTCGAACCGCGCAAGCTGGCACAGAAGACCGCCGCCGACTTCGAGGACCAGGGCATCTACTACTACGCCCTGCCCGGGGACGCGGAGGGTGTGACGAAGAAGGACACGATCATGGTCATCGGTGGCGGCGACTCCGCCGGACGGGCCGCGCTCATGTTCTCCGCCAAGGGGGCAAACGTCATCCTGCTGATCCGCGGGACCGCAGGCGCGGACATGCTCAAGGCGGTCTACGACATGGTCAAGGACGACACGAACATCAAGGTCGTGGACAAGACCGAGGCCATCGAGTTCAAGGCCTCCGTGACCCCGAACGCGAAGCTGACGGTGAGCGTCGGCGCTACCGGAAGCGTCATCGTCACCGCGTCGTACGACGTCACCGCCGTCTACGCCCTCATCAGTGCCGACCCCAAGACCAAGTGGATCGAGGACGCGGGCATCACCGTGATCCGCAAGGACCCGAAGGCCCCGTGCGGCTTCGTCGCCACCGATCTCGACATCTACTACGACGCCATGAAGGCCGGGACGTTCGACCCCAAGAAGTACGCGGAGGAACTCAAGGTCAGGACCGCCATGGCGACCAACAAGCCCGGCGTCTTCGCGGCCGGCGACGTCCGCTTCCGCAGCGAGCGCCGCATTCCCAGCGCCGTGGGCGAGGGCACCGCCGCCGCCCTGGCCATGAGCAACTATCTGCTGGGCAAGCCCCAGTTCCTCGACGCCGTGATCGGCCGGGCGGCCCCGGCCTACTACCTGGCCTGATCCCCATCCGGCCGGCAGGAAACGGATCGCCCCGCACCAGCCGTGCGGGGCGATCGCCGTACAGCAGCCGCACCCGCCCGGCGAGCCACCGAGATCGTCCACGGGCCTGTCGGACGTCACCCGTGCCGTGCACAATCAGCCGTATGACGATCACCGCGGTCGCGCCGCCCTCGCGCACCACGCCTACCCGTCTCGCCCTGGGGTTCCTGACGGGTGGCGTGATCGGGGTGTCGCTGACCGCCTTCATCAGCGGGTGTGCCGTCGGGAAGGCGCCGCTGATCGTCCTGGGGCTGGTTCTGCCCGCGGTCTACGGCCTGGTCCACTACCTCTGCACCCTGCCGCGCCGCTCCCGTGAAAGGGCCGTCGCGCCCCGCACGGCGCTCGCGATGATCGAGGGCCTGGAGGCCGTCGGGAGCGACAGCAGTGACGTGCCGGTGCGGTTCGAGCTGACCGTCGCGCCGGACGACGCTCCCGCGTACCGCGTCGAGATCCGGCAGGGCATCAACCTCGTCGAACTTCCCGACTACCGCCCGCGCGGGATCGTGGTGGTCGAGTACCCGCCGGACCGGCCGTGGAAGGTCCGGATCGTGAAACGGCCGACGCCGGCGTGGGAGGAGCGGGCGGCCGGCGCGTACCTGGACTCGGCGCCCGGGCCGGCCATCAAGAGCGACTCCCCGGAGGGCTGTGCCGGCGGGTTCCTCACGCTGCTCGGCCTGCTGCTCGGCGCGGCCGCCGTGCTCCTGCTGTTCCGCGCCGAGCTGTTCGGCCCCGACGCGAGCGGCACCGCCCCGCAACCGTCCGTCACCTCCTCGTCGTCCACGACCACGACCACCGTGACGTCGGCAACCGGCACGGTCGCCCTCGGCCCGGGACAGTCGATGCTCGACCAGGGTGAACTGCGCAAGGCCGTCGAATCGTTGACGCAGGACGGCGACACCCGCCAGGCACTCACCGTCGTCGTGCAGGAGCGTCTGCTGACGGTCGTCTTCTCCCCCACCGGTGTGCGGACCGCCGGGTTCGACCCGCGTTCGCTGCCCTTCGACCGCGTCGCCGTGCTGGTCGAGGAGGCCAGGACCACCCTCGACGTCGGCTCCCCGCGAAGCTGGCAGCTGACCGCCGACGGCGTCACCGGTTCGCTCACGCTCAGGGTCATGGTGACCGGTGACGGGGGCACCGGAAGCCTGGAGGCGGACGGACAGGGCAACGTACTCCGGCGCAACGGCAGTTGACCGGATCGGATCAGCCGGAGGAGAGCGCATGGGGTGGCACGAGTCACTGCTGCTGTGGTGTGCGGTGTGGGGCGCGGCGGCAGTGGTCGGGGTCGGCATGTCGCTGGCCGGCGTGACCAAGGCGCAGCGGACGGTCCGGCTCACGGGACGGATTCAGCAGGTGCGAGCGCCCCGGCACGGCGGCGGCCGGGAGGGCGGGATATCGGTGGTCGTCTCCTATCGCGACCCGGCCTCCGGGCAGGACGTCGTCGTGACGAACGACGGTGAGCGCGGCGAGATGATCACAGCGGCGTGGGAGGGCCGGGAGATCGGGGTCAGCCATCCACGGGGCAGGCCGCACGCCTACCGGTTCTCCAACGTCCCGGAGAAGCCCACGCGCGGGCTGGGCCTGCCGAGTTGCGCGGCCTTCCTGGTCTACGTCGGGCTGGTGGTCCTGGCGGCGGTCGACTGGGGGTGGCCGTGGGCGTTGATCGGTTCCGGCGGGCCGTTGGCGCTGCTCGGCGCCGTCCAACTGCCGGGGGCGGTGCGCGCCAGGAACGACCGCCTCGGCAGGCTGGCCGCGATGGAGACCGTGCGGGGGCGGATCGTCGCCGTCCTGAAGGACGTCAGCGTCGACGAGGACGACGGCCACACCAGGACCACGATCACCCCGGTCGTCTCGTTCACCACCCGCGAGGGCACCGCCGTCACGGCCCACTGCACATCGAGCCTCCCGGACCCCGCCGGCGCGTACGGCCGTGACGTCACGGTCCACTACCCGGCTGCCGACCCAGCCGGGTTCACGCTCGACCCGGCCGCAGAACACCGCTCGGAGAAGTGGGACGTGCGGATCCACGCCCTGGCGATCGTCGTGCTCGCGGTGGTGACCGTGGTGGGAGTCGTATTCCTCCGGGCCTGAGAAACAGAACGGCCGGTTGATCCGAGGATCAACCGGCCGTTTTCTGTGTGCGCGAGGGGGGAGTTGAACCCCCACGCCCTTTCGGGCACTGGAACCTGAATCCAGCGCGTCTGCCTATTCCGCCACCCGCGCAACTGGGTGATGGGTAAATAGTAGCCCATCCCCAGGGGTGTCCCTAACCAACGGGGAGGGAGCCGTCCCGGAGTGAGGCGAGGAAGGACTGCCAGGAGGCGGAGGGGAAGAGGAGGACCGGCCCGGAGGGGTCCTTGGAGTCACGCACCGGAACGACGCCCGGGGTGGACGACACGAGGGCCACCTCGACGCACTCGCCCCCGTTGTTTCCGCTGTAGCTGCTCTTGTGCCACGCCACCGCACTCTTCAAATCGGTACTCCTCCATCGCATCGGCGATCAGCGCCCGAGAGTCGCTCACCGAGAGTACGTCCCCGCGCAGCAGATCATAGTCACCCCGATGCTCCGCGACGACCGACGGAGCGTCGCTGAAGTGCCCGCGATAGAGACTCTCCGAGTAGAGCCATTCACTCCCATCCGGCATCTCCAGCAGGAACATTGAGGTTCCGGGGCGCCTCGTCGGCAGACAGCCGAAGGGCGCCACCTGGATACTGATGTTCGAGCGCTCGCCAGCCTCCAGCAAGTGCTTCATCTGCCGACTCATAACCCCCGGGCCACCGACAACAGTCCGAATCGCGCTCTCGTCCAACACGGCGATGTGCAGCGGACCGTCGGGCCCGAACAACCGCTTCTGCCGACTCATGCGCGCCGTCACGCGCTCTCGCAGCAACACCGGGTTGTCCCTGTCGGTCCCGGTCCGAAACATCTCGTAGGCGTAGTCCGCGCACTGCAACAGGCCGTTGACTCGTCCGCATTGGTACACCCGGATCGCCAGCGCCTCGTCCTCCAGGTCCACGTACTTCTGGAACCAGTCCGGGTGCTCCACATCCGCCTGCCAGTCCACCCTCTGCCAGAGCAGTTGGAGCATGCCGCCTGTCTCCAGGATCCTGTCGCAGGCCACCACCGAGTCCAGGGGCATCGCCCGATGGCCGCCCTCGTACCGCGTCACCACGGTCCGGTCACAGTGCAGGAGCTTCCCCAACGCCTCCTGGGTGAGACCCGCCCGCTCCCGGGCGAACCGCAACGCCTCGCCGAACAGCTTCGCCGGGCTCGCCGTCGGTCCCGCGTCCGCCTTCCGATGTGACACGTCCGTCACCCCTCTTGTGCGTTGGGCTGCTGCACCACGAATTCGGTCGTCACCGTACCCGGGATCCCCGATCATTGATGGCGGAACGGAGTTATTCGGCTGCGCAGCGTGAATTCCGCGCCCCATTCGCGTGCCTGTTCCACTCCCCCCTCTCCCCCGGAGGCTCCCCATGCCCTTCCACTGCACTGCCCGCCGGCCCCGCGAGTTCGCCACCCGGCTCGCCCCCAAGGTCGAGTCCACCCCGCTCGCCCGCACCATCCTCCGTGCCTATCTCGCCGGAATGCCGCAGGGCGAACGCTATTCCGACATCGGGGAGTTGCTGCTCGGCGAGCTGTTCGCCAACGCCGTCCAGCACGGCGACGCGCCGCCGGACCGCCTCATCGAGATCCGGTTCGCGATCACCATCGACCGCCTCCGCCTCGAAGTCCACGACGCCGGCACCGGCCGTCCCGCCCTCCGACCCGCCGCCACCCCGGACGACGAGCACGGCCGAGGCCTCTTCCTCGTCGACGAACTCGCCGAACGCTGGGGCTGCTGCCCCCGCGCCAGCGGCATCGGCAAGTTCGTCTGGGCCCTGATCGCCCCCGCCCCCGGCTCCACCGACCTCGCCTTCGGCCGTGCGGCGGGACAGACCGTCGTGGCGCCGGACATGCCCGTCGACCGGCCCCGGCCCTATGTTCGGCAACACTGACAAGCCGATTGTGGTCTGAATTCCCTACAACGGGGGGTTTGGCTCAACTCCCCACAGCCCCAAGGCCGATGACCCATCCGGAGCGGGACCGAACTCACGGATCCGCCGAATCCCCCGGAGAGGGAACACATGAAGCTGCGGAGCAAGCACGCGCTCGGGGCGGGTCTGCTGACGGTCGCCCTGGCCGCCGGAGCGGGCTGGGCCGTGCAGGCCAACGCGAACGACGTCACCTCGGACAATTCCCCGGCGCGCAGTACCGCCGTCCGGAGCATCGACGGCTACCAGATCGTCAAGCTGCCGAACGCCAACGTCGGCAACTTCCAGCGCCGCACGGTCTCCTGCCCGTCCGGCAAGCGGGCCATCGGCGGCGGCGGCGAGGCACAGGGCATCGACTCCATCCTGAACGGCACCTTCCCGACCGACGACGGCACCGGCTGGATCGCCCTCGGCCACCAGCCCGGCTACAACAGCGTGGGCATCAGCGTCTACGTCGTCTGTGCCAACGCCTGACCTCGGCGAGGCACTTGGACGGGCCCGGCCGCACGGCCGGGCCCGTCTCCCCCGACTCCCCCTACGAGACCGGCTGCATCGTTGTGACCGGGCCCTCGGCACGTCGGCCCACGCTCTCCGCCCTCGTCCGCCCTGCGCGAGCCCGCCGACTTCCCTGACACCCACTTCCGCAACCGGTAGCCGCCCGCACCCATTCGAACGTATACGCATCGCCCGCTCGGCGCGCGCGGATTGCGTCCGCTCCCATCGGCGGAGAGGTTGTGTTCGGGGCGACCACGCCCCGACATCCCACTCCCCAGGAGTCAGCATGCGACGTCTCGCGACCGTCCTCGGCACTCTCGCCGCCGCCGGAACCATGGCCCTCGCCCTGCCCGGCACGGCCTCCGCCGCCAACGGAGAGCTCCTCATCTCCCCCAACGTGGTCATCGACAACCCGAGCGGTTGTTACAACGCGCCGATCTTCCCGCTCATCGTGCGGAACAACACGGACGAGTACGCCCTCGTGTACAACGGCCCGAACTGCACCGGCCACGTGATCGCGGTGGTTCCCCCCGGCGGCCAGACGACCCAGGAGTTCGGCTCCTCCGTCTTCGTCGACTGACCCCCGCTGCGCAGGAAGTCGGCCCGCCCGACTTCCTGCGCGACCGCGTTCTCACGCGCCGACTGCGGCGGCCTCCAGGGTGGCGCGCCACAGGGGGCTGTCGACGTAGTGGTTGTCGTACAGCTCGGAGGAGTCCTTGATCTCCTGCGGGCTCGCCTCGCCGCGCATCACGCGGCCGAGGAGGCGCAGGTAGTCGAAGCGGGGCATGCCCGGGGTGAAGACGAATAGGACGTCGGCCTCGGAGCCGGGGGCGGCGGCGAAGGCGTGCGGGGTGTGCGGGGGGACGAGCAGGAGGTCGCCGGCGGTGAGGAGTTCGACCTTGTCGTCCAGGAGGACCCGGAGCGAGCCGCCGATCACGAAGAACAGTTCGGAGGCGCGGGTGTGGAAGTGGGCCGGAGCGCCGACCGCGCCCTCGGCGAAGGTGGAGCGGTAGCTGGTGACCGGGCTGCCGTCGGTGCCGCAGTCGGCGAGCAGGGTCATCACGCTGCTCGGGTCGCTGGTGGTCTCGGCAGTGGCGGCGCGGGTCAGCAGCGGCTTCAGCGGGCCGGCGTTCATGGTGGTTCTCCCCGTCTCGGGCGATCCCGGCTCCCCTGCCGTGACCTTGTGATGATCACTTTAGGGAGGAAAGAGACCCGGAGTGAGGGGCATTTCAGGAGCAGAATCATGGGTCAATTCCGACCCCGGAAACGCCCGAGGGCCGTACCCCGCAGCAGCGGGGTACGGCCCTCGGAACAGCGTTGCCGTCAGGCGGCGAGGCGCTCCGCCGCCGCGTCCAGGCGGGCCAGGGTCCGCTCGCGGCCCAGCACCTCCAGGGACTCGAACAGCGGCAGGCCCACCGTGCGGCCGGTGACCGCGACCCGGATCGGCGCCTGCGCCTTGCCCAGCTTCAGCCCGTGCTCGGCGGCCACGGCCTCCAGTTCGGCCTTCAGCTCGGCGGCCTCGAAGGCCTCCACCGCGGCGAGCTTCTCGCGGGCGGTGCGCAGCAGGGCCAGCGCGACGTCGGCGTTCTTCATCGCCTTCGACCACGACTGCTCGTCCCGGACCGGCTCGGCCAGGAACAGGAAGTCGACCTGCTCGACGATCTCGCCCAGCACCGCGATCCGGGACTGCGCGAGCGGGGCCAGCTCGGCGAAGGCCGCGGCGTCGAAGGCCTCGGCCGCCCACGGCGCCCGGTCGGCGGCCAGGTACGGGGCGCAGGCGGCGATGAACGCGTCCACCGACAGGGCGCGGATGTACTCGCCGTTGAACGAGCGCAGCTTCTGCACGTCGAAGAAGGCGGAGGCGGCGTTCACCTCCGAGATCCGGAACAGCTGCTCCAGCTCGGCGTACGGGCGGATCTCGACGTCGTCCTTCGGGCCCCAGCCCAGCAGCATCAGGTAGTTGACCATCGCCTCGGGCAGGTAGCCCTCGGCCAGGTAGTCCTCCAGCGCCACCTTGTCGCGGCGCTTGGACAGCTTCTGCCGCTTCTCGTTGACGATCACCGGCAGGTGCGCCCAGACCGGCGGGGTGGCGCCGAGCGCCTCCCACAGGAGCTGCTGCTTGGGGGTGTTCGACAGGTGCTCCTCGCCGCGGATGACCTCCGTGACGCCCTGCTCCAGGTCGTCGACCACGTTGGCCAGCAGGAACACCGGGCTGCCGTCGCCGCGGGCGATCACGAAGTCCTCGATCGCGGAGTTCGGGAAGGCCGGCTCGCCGCGGATGAGGTCGACCACGACGGTGGTGCCCTCGTCCGGGGTGCGGAAGCGCAGCGCGCGGCCCTCGGCGTACTCCAGGCCGCGGTCGCGGCAGAAGCCGTCGTAGCCGGTCTGGGCGGAGCCGGAGCGCTCGGCGGCCTGCTCGCGGGTGCAGTCGCAGTAGTAGGCCCGGCCGGCCGCGTACAGCTTCTCGGCGGCGGCGCGGTGGCTGTCGGCGTTGGCGGACTGGAAGTACGGGCCCTCGAAGCCCGGGTCCCCCTCGTGGATGCCGATCGCGGCGAGGGCGCTGATGATGCCGTCGGTCCACTCGGGCTTGTTGCGGGCTGCGTCGGTGTCCTCGATCCGCAGGACGAAGACACCGCCCTGCTGTCGTGCCGTCGCCCAGTTGTACAGCGCCGAGCGGGCACCGCCGACGTGGAACATGCCGGTGGGGCTCGGAGCGAAACGGACGCGGACGGGACGGGAAACCTCGGTCATGAAACCCAAGGGTATCGGCCCGGGGCGGGGTGCCCGGCACGCGCACCCCGCCCCGCCCCCGGTCCGGGGGCCTACGCGGCGTCCAGGGAGATCGCGTTCTTCGCCCGCTCGACGGACTCCTCGGCGGCCGGGCCGCCGGGGTTCTCGGTGGCGAGGGCCTGGTTGAGGGCAACGAACGGGCGCATCCGGTCCTCGTACCGCTCGAAGGCGGCGCGGTGGCCGTCGCCGCGACCGGCCGCACGGGCCAGCTCGTCGGCGAGGACGTGGGCGCCGACCAGGGCGAGGCTGGTGCCCTGGCCGGAGAGCGGGGAGGCGCAGTAGCCGGCGTCGCCGAGCAGGACGGTGCGGCCGGCCGACCAGGTGTCCAGGTGGACCTGGGCCATCACGTCGGCGTAGAAGTCGGTCGAGCGGTGCAGCGCGTCCAGCAGGCGGGGCGTCTCCCAGCGCAGCGCGCCCATCCGCTCGGCGACCAGCTCGCGCGCCGCCCGCGGGTCGCGCTCGGCGGGCGCGTCGTCCGCCCAGCCGAAGCAGACCCGCAGCTCGCGGTTGCCGCGCACCGGGTAGATGCCGTAGCCGGCGTCGCCGTCGCGCTGCCAGACCTGCCAGTCCTCCAGGCCGAGGAAGTTGTCGGCGGAGAAGATCGCGACATGGGTGCCGAGCGGGCGCAGGAACTCCTCCTCGGGGCCGAACACCAGCCTGCGGACCCGGGAGTGCAGACCGTCGGCGCCGACCACCAGGTCGAAGGTGCGGGGCTGCCCGTGGGCGAAGGAGGCGTGCACGCCGCGCTCGTCCTCGTGCAGGGCGGTGACGCTGTCGCCGTGGATGAACTCCACTCCCTCCAGGGCGTGTTGGTGCAGGATGCCGATCAGGTCGCTGCGCAGCAGCTCGACGTCCCCGCTGTCCAGCCGGCCGCCGCTGTACGTCGCCTCGGTCGAGCGGTGCACCTCGGTGCCGTCGGCGTCGAGCACGGTCATGCCGCGCATCCGGGTGCGGACGGCGCGGACCTGCCCGGTGAGGCCCATCCGGGCGATCACGTCGAGGGCGGTGCCCCGGATGTCGATCGCCTGGCCGCCGGAGCGCGGGGCGGGGGCGAGTTCGACGACCGTCGGGGCGAAGCCGCGGCGGGCGAGCCAGTGGGCGAGGACGGTGCCGGCGATGCCGCCGCCGGAGACGAGGACGTTCTGCATGAGGGCTCCCCCTGGGTCTGTTCGGCGTTCCCGTACGCCGTAAGCGCTCTGAATGTACGGCGTACATGCAGTGCCGCGCAAGCTATGAATCCGCAGGTCAGAGGCGATGTGAACTAGTACAGCAGCCTGATCGCGGCCCTTCGCGCTGGTAGGGTCTGCGCTAGTACAGCCGCCGAGGGCAGGAAGAAGGACGGATGGCACCCGGGACCGACCCGCCGTTCCAGCGCATCGCCGCCGACCTCCGGCGCCGGATCGCCGCCGGTGAACTCGCCCCGGGCGAGCGCGTCCCCTCCACCCGGCGGCTCGCCCAGGACTGGGGCGTCGCCCTCGCCACCGCCACCAAGGCGCTCACCGTGCTCCGCCTGGAGGGGCTGGTCGAGGCCCGGCCCCGGGTCGGCACCGTGGTCGCCGCTGCCCCGGCCACCGGACCCCGGCCCGTCGAGCCGCCGGGCGACCTGAGCCGTGAGCGGCTGATCCGGGCGGCCCTCGAACTCGCCGACGCCGAAGGGCTGGCCGCCCTGTCGATGCGCGCCGTCGCGAGCCGGCTCGGGGTCTCCGCGATGTCCGCGTACCGGCACGTCACCAGCAAGGACGAACTCGTCCTGCTGACCGCCGACGCCGCCTTCGGCGAGGCCCGCTACCCGGCCGAGCCGCCCGCCGGCTGGCGCCCCCGCCTGGAACTCGGCGCCCGCACCCTCTGGGCCCTCTTCCGCCGCCACCCCTGGCTCGCCCATCTCAGCCCGGTCACCCGCCCACTGCTGCTGCCCAACCTGCTCACCCACGCCGAGTGGGCCCTCGCCGCCCTCGACGGCCACGGCCTCTCCCCCACGGCCGCCCTCGACATCCACGTCCTGCTGTACAGCTACATCGAGGGCATCGCCGTCAACCTCGAACGCGAGACCCAGGCCCAGGCCACCACCGGCCTCACCGGCGACGAGTGGACCGACACCCGCCTGGCCGCCTTCGACCCCCGGACCGCCGCCTCCCGCCTCCCGGTCTTCACCCGCATGATGTCCGACCTCGCCGACGGCTACGACCTCGACCTCGACGCCCTCTTCGAACTCGGTCTCGCCACCCTCCTCGACGGCCTCACCCCCCGCATCGAGGCCGCCTCGCCCCGCTAGGAAGCTCCCGGTTCGCGGCCCCGGAAGGTGCGGCGGTACTCGCGGGGCGGGACGCCGAGGCGGGTGGTGAAGGGCGGGCGGAGGGAGACGGCGGAGGAGAAGCCGCAGCGGGTGGCGACGGTGTCGACGGGCAGGTCGGTCTCCTCCAGGAGGCGCTGGGCGGTAAGGACGCGCTGGTCGAGGAGCCAGCGCAGCGGGGTGGTGCCGGTGGTGGCGGCGAAGCGGCGGGCGAAGGTGCGTTCGGACATCACGGCCAGGGCGGCCATCCGGCGGACGGTCCAGGGGGTGTCGAGGGCGGCGAGGACCTCGGTGCGGACGCGGGCCAACGGGTCGTCGGAGGCGGTGGGCTCGGGGACCGGGGAGGGGATGAACTGGGCCTGGCCGCCGGAGCGGAACGGGGCGGTGACCATGGCGCGGGCGATCGACGCGGCCGCGCGTTCGCCGTGGGCGGCACGGACCAGGTGCAGGCAGAGGTCGATGCCCGCCGCCACGCCCGCCGAGGTCCACAGGCCGCCCTCGCCGGTGAACAGCACCTCGGGCCGGACGTCCACCGCCGGGAAGCGTCGGGCGAGTTGCTCTGTGAAGGCCCAGTGGGTGGTGGCGGAGCGGCCGTCGAGCAGGCCGGCCTCGGCGAGCAGGAAGGCGCCCGCGCAGAGCGAGGCGAGGGTGACGCCCCGCTCGTGGGCGGCGCGCAGGGCGGCGAGGACGGCGGGGTCGGCCGGCTCGTCGGGCCGCTGCATGCCGGGCACCACGACCAGGTCGCAGTCGGCGAGCGCGTCCAGCCCGTGGTCCGGGACGCGTTCGAGTCCGCCGTCGAAGCGCACCCGGGCGCCCGCCGGCCCGCAGATCCGCAGGTCGAACCCGGGCAGGCCGGGGCGGCTCGCCCGGTTCGCCCAGACCTCCCCGATCACCGCGTAGTCGAAAGGACGGACGCCGTCGAAGATCACACACCCCACCACCCGCATGGCAGGATCGTATCGATGGGTGGCTCCACCGCCGCTCACGGCGCCGCCCCGGCCCGCCGCAGGATGGACGCATGACGAACACCAGCGCCTTCGACGCCCCGCTCACCATCGACTCCGACGCCGTCCTGGTCGTCATCGACGTCCAGAAGGGCTTCGAGGACTCCGCGTTCTGGGGCGAGCGCGACAACCCCGAGGCCGAGCGGCGGATCGGCGAACTGATCGACGTGTGGCAGGCCACCGGACGGCCGGTGGTGACCGTCCAGCACGAGTCCGCGGCCGGCCCGCTCGCGAAGGGCACGCCCGGCTACGGGCTGAAGGACTTCGTGGCGGCGGTCACCCCTGATCTGCACGTCACCAAGACGGTGAACAGCGCCTTCTACGGCACCCCGGACCTGCACGCCTGGCTCCAGGAGCGGGGCGCCCGGCAGGTGGTGATCACCGGGATCATCACCAATGTGTGCGCCGAGACCACCGCCCGGATGGCGGGCAACCTCGGCTACGACACGGTCTTCCCGGCCGACGCCATGCACGCCTTCGACCAGACCGGCCCGGACGGCGTGACCGTCCCCGCCGCCGAACTCGCCCGCGCCACCCGCACGGTGCTGCATGCGATGCGGTTCGCCAAGGTGGTGACCACCGAGGCCGTGGTGACGGCGGCGAAGACCGGCGAGCCGACCGCCGTCAGCTGGTCCTGACCCGGCCGGTTGCGGCCGCCTGCGCGCCCGCCGGAAAGGTCTCGGCGAGGAACGCCTCCCAGCTGCGGGCGCCCCGGTCGGCCCCCGGCCCGGCCAGGTTGACGCCCTCCCGGTAGCAGCGGCCCACCTTGCCGGGGGCGCGCAGCGGCAGCATCGGGCGGCGCTTTCCGGCCGCCGCCAGGTAGTCGCGGGTCAGGTCGCCGAGGGTGCGCACGGCCGGGCCGGCCAGGTCCGTCACCGGCCCGGCGGGCGCGTCCAGGGCCAGCTCGACCAGGCGCTCGGCGACGTCCCGCGAGTCCACCGGCTCCCAGCGGATGCCGTTGACCGCCGGGACGACGGGCAGCTTGGCCATCGCGGCCGCCGTCTTCAGCGTCAGGTCGTGGAACTGGGCGGCGCGCAGCGTGGTGAACGGGACGCCCGATCCGGCGACGATCCGCTCGGCGGCGTGCTTGGCCCGGAAGTAGCCGAGCGGGACCCGGTCGGCGGCGACCACCGAGATGTAGACCAGGTGCCGCACCCCGGCCCGGCGGGCGGCGTCGACCAGGGTGCGGGTGGTGGCCTCGTCGTGCTTGGCGTCGCCGGCCAGGTGCAGCACCACCTCGGCGCCGGCCACGGCCGCGTCCACCCCGGCCCCGGTCAGCAGGTCGCCGGCCACGTGGCCGACGCCGTCGGCGGCCGGGCGGGGGTTGCGGGTGAGCACCCGGACCTCCCGGCCCGCCGCGCGCAGCAGCGGCACCACGTGCCGGCCGAGGGTGCCGGTGCCGCCGGTCACCAGGACGGGAGCGCTGCTCGGGCTGGTCGGGTTCGTCATGATCGTCTCTCCTTCGCCGGCCGGAGGCCGGGCCTCCGGTGGAGCCGTTAGGTTTCGTGGTTCCGGAGCTTTGACTGACGGCGACGAAGGAATGTGACACGGGTGGACGAAAAGATTCTGGCCGCCGGATCCGCCGGATCCTCCCAGGCCGCGGAGCTGTTCGAGGCGCACCGCCCGCACCTGCGGGCCGTCGCCTACCGGATGCTCGGCTCGCTCGCCGAGGCGGAGGACGCCGTCCAGGACACCTGGCTGCGCTACGACCGCTCCGACACCTCGCAGGTGGAGAACCTCGGGGGCTGGCTGACCACGGTGATCGGGCGGCTCTGCCTCACCCAGCTGCGCGCGCGGGCGCAGCGCCGCGAGGAGTCCCTGGAGCCGGGGCCCGAGGGGGTCGGCCACGAGGTGCCGCGGATTCCGGACCCGCTGATCGGGCGGGCGGACGCGCCGGACCCGGAGCAGGAGGTGCTGCTCGCCGACTCGGTCGGGCTGGCGCTGATGGTGGTGCTGGAGTCGCTCTCCCCCGCCGAGCGGGTCTCCTTCGTGCTGCACGACATGTTCGCCGTGCCGTTCGAGGAGATCGCCCCGCTGATCGAGCGGACGGCGGCCACCACCCGCCAGCTGGCCAGCCGGGCCCGCCGCAAGGTGCAGGGCCGGGCGCCCGCACCGGACCGGGACCTCGCCCGGCAGCGGGTGGCCGTCGACGCCTTCTTCGCCGCCACCCGGGACGGGGGCCTGGACGCGCTGCTGGCCGTCCTCGATCCGGAGGTGGTGCTGCGGGCGGACGGCAACGTCGGCCGGGACCGGCGTCCGGTGGTGCTCCGGGGGGCCCGGACGGTCGCGGGACAGGCGGTCATGTTCCACAGCCTGTCCCCGTACGCCCGCCCGGCGCTGGTCAACGGCGCGGCGGGCGTGGTGGTGATCGGCGCCAACGGCCGGGCGGTGTCGGTCATGGCGTTCACCGTGGTGGACGGCGTGATCGTGGCGATCGACGTGCTCAGCGCCCCGGAGCGGCTGGCCGCGCTCGACCTGGCGGCGTTCGCGGACTGAGCCGTGGGGGCCGCGGGGCCGCGGGCGCCGGACGGCCCGCCGCCCCCGCGCACCGGAAGGGTGTGCGGGGGCGGCGGAGCGCTCCGCGGTCCGTCAGCGGCCGGTCGAACCGTCCAGCCGCTCGCGGAGGATGTCGGCGTGGCCGGCGTGCCGGGCGGTCTCCTCGATCATGTGCACCAGCAGCCAGCGCATCGACGGCGCTTCGGCGTTGGGGCGCAGCGAGCGCACGCCGGGGCGGTCGAGGACCTCGGCCGCCCCGGCGATCACCTCGTTGGCGCGGGCGACCGCCGCCCGGTACCCGGCGACCGCCCCCGCCACCGTCTCGTCGCCCGCCGAGGGCGCGTCGTCGTCCCACCGCTCGACGCCGTCGCCCCGGTAGGCCCAGAGGAACCAGTTGAGTTCGACGGCGGTGAGGTGGCGCACCAGCCAGAGCAGGCTGGTCCCGGAGTCGACGCCGGGGCGGCGGGCGTCCTCGTCGGAGAGCCCCTCGGTCTTGGCGATCACGCAGTCGCGCAGGTAGTCGAGGAAGGCGAGCAGCGTGGTGTGCTCGTCGGCGTTGATCCCCGGCGGGCGCAGGTCGGTCCGCTTGCGGGCGGTCGTGGCGTCATCGGTCATGCCGCCACCCTAGCCAGCCGCCCCGACCGGCGCCCCGGCCCGACGGGCCGTCACCAGCCCTGGGCGTGCAGCCAGTCCGCGAGGTGGCGGGCGCAGTCGTCGACGGTCTCCCGCCAGGTGTGGCCGGCGCCGTCGCCCGCCTCGTCGCTGACGTGCTTGACCAGGCGGACCGGCAGTCCGGCCCGGTGGGCGACGGTGGCGACGGCGTAGCCCTCCATGTCGACCAGGTCGGCGTGCTCGGCGAGCCGGTCGCGGGCGGCCGGGTCGGAGACGAAGAGGTCGCCGGTGGCCAGCACGGGGCCCTCGCCCTTGCCGACGACCAGCGGGGCGCCGTAGGTGCGGCCGGTCAGGGCGTAGAGGGTCGGGGTGTCGAGGTCGTGCTGGATCACCTGGGTGACGGTGTGGGTGCCCTCCCAGCCGGGGCGCAGGGCCCCGGCGGTCCCGAGGTTGACCACCTCGGAGGGGTGCGGGCCCTCGGCGAGGAGGGTGGCCAGCGCGGCGGCGGCGTTGACCTTGCCGATGCCGGTGAGCAGCACCGGCAGGTGGTCGCCGAGGTGGGCGGCCTCCTCCCGGACGGCGACGACGAGCAGCGGTCGGTCGGCGGAGATCGTTCCCAGAAGACGCATGCCGCCATCGTACGGAGGGCCCGGCCGTCGCACCGGCGCACGAACCGCCGGGCCGGGGAGCGCCGGGGACCGCACCCGCACAACCGGACCCCGGCCCTCCGCAACGCCCGGGAACCGCGTAGGGTGCGTGCCGCGTCGACCCGTTCGCCGCCCGCCCCGCGACCCGGGGCGGCCCGGGCAGGGGGAGCCCGGGAGCCGCGGAGCACGGTGGGCGCACGGCTCAAGATCCGCGCAACTCGGGTGTGGCCGCCGGGAGTGACGGCCATACTGCTGGCAACGGCCGGGCCCCGGAGACGGAGGGCGGGCCACTGGGGAGGGGGAGGCTGGTGGCGACACCGGTGCGTATCGAGAGGCCGGGACCGCCCGCGACGCGGTCCGGCGGCACGGAGGCGGCGGTCGTACGGCGCGGGCCGGTGGCCCGGCTGGGGCGGGCCGCCCGGACGGCACCGGGACGGCTGCGGCTCGCCGGGGCGCTGCTCGCGGCGCTGACCCTCGTGTTCGGCGCGCTGACCGCCGTCCAGCTGGATTCCCGCGCCGCGGCGGCCGGCCGGGTGGTCGACTCCAGCCAGCCGCTCAGCCAGGCCGCCGCCGAGATCAACCGCTCGCTGGCCGACGCCGACGCCACCGCGGCGAGCGGCTTCCTGCTGGCGGGCGCCGAACCCCGGGCCGTCCGGGAGCGCTACGAGCAGGACCTCAGGACGGCCTCCCAGCTGATCTCCGAGGCGGCCGCCCGCACCACCTCCTCCTCGGACCTCCAGGAACTGCTCTCCACCCTCAACCAGAAGGTCCCGGTGTACGCGGGGCTGGTGGAGACCGCCCGGGCCAACAACCGGCAGGGCTTCCCGCTCGGCGGCGCCTACCAGCGGTACGCCTCCGAGCAGATGCGCAGCGAACTGCTGCCGGCCGCCGCCCGGCTGTCGGCCGCCCAGGACGAGGTGCTGGCCGACGACCTGGCGCAGGCCCGGGCCACCCCGTGGGCGGGGTACGCGCTGGGGCTGGTGGCCCTGCTGGCGCTGGCCTGGGTGCAGCTGGCGCTGTTCCGGCGGACCAACCGGGTCTTCAACATCGGCCTGCTGGCCGCAAGCGCGTCCGTCCTGGCGGCGGTGCTCTGGCTGACCGTCAGCGCGACCGGCGCCGGCGCGGCGCTCGGGCGGGGCGAGCGCGAGGGCGCCGCGCCGCTGCGGGCGCTCAACGCGGCCCGGGTGGACGTGCTGACCGCCCGGCTGGCGGAGAACCTGCACTACGTCTCGCGCGGCTCCAGCTCCACCTACTCGAACCTCTGGACGACGACCACCGGCCGGCTGTACGCCCGCGCCCCCGAACGCGGCGAGCCCGCGGGCACCCTGGCGCAGGCCCGGGCGCTGGCGCCGGCCGACGCCCGGGCCACCGTCGACCAGGCGCTGCGCGACTACGAGCAGTGGAACGAGCGGCACACCGCGGCCACCGCGCTGGAGAACCAGGGCGACTACCAGGCCGCGCTGGACGCCACCGTGACGGCCAGGGAGGCCGACGCGCCGAGGACGGCCGACGCCGCGTTCGCCGCCGCCGACCGGCAGTTGGCGCACGCCGCCCTGCTGGAGGAGGGCCGGTTCCGGGACGAGGCCCTGGGCGTCGACGAGGACCTGCGCACCGCCGCCGTGGGGATCGCGGCACTCGGCCTGGTGGCCGCCGCCGCGGCGCTGGGCGGCCTCGGCCGCCGACTGGCCGAGTACCGGTAGAGGGGGTACGGACGAGATGGGCACGATCACGGACCGGGGACGGGGCCGGGCCACCGCGCTGCGGGCGGCCCGCACGGCGGCGGCGCTGGCGCTGCTGGCCACCGGCGCGCTGACGCTCGGCGCGGGCGGGCCGCGCGGCGGCCAGGAGGCCGGCGCACCGGCGCAGGTGCCGCTGGCCGCCGAGCAGGACCAGGCGGAGCAGAGCGGCCAGGCGGAGCCCTGCGACCTGTACCGGAGCGTTCCGCCGAGCACGGTGGACGGCGCGGCGGTGCAGGCCATCAAGGCCCGCCGCAGCCTGGTCGTCGGCATCGACCTGAACAGCTACCGGTGGGGCTCGCGCAACCCCAACACCGGTCAGCTGGAGGGCTTCGACATCGACCTCGCCCGGGCGATCGGCACCGCCGTCATGGGCGACCCGGAGAAGGTGGTGTTCAAGGCGGTGCCGACCGCCGACCGGATCAAGTACATCAAGGAGGGCCGGGTCGACATCATCGTCCGCACCATGTCGATCACCTGCGAACGGCTGGAGGAGATCGCCTTCTCCCGGCCCTACTTCACCACCAGCCAGCGGGTCCTGGTGCCCAGGACCTCGCCGGCCAGGAGCCTCGACGAGGCGCTGAACGGCACCACCGCGTGCGCGGCGACCGGCTCCACCGCCCTGGTGGAGCTGAAGACCCGTCCGCTCAAGCAGGTCGTCCCGGTGGAGAACAACCTGGACTGCCTGGTGCTGATGCAGCTGGGCAAGGTCGACGCGACGATGACCGACGACGGCCTGGCGGCCGGGCAGGCGGCGCAGGACCAGACCGTCAAGGTGCTGGACGGCGAGGTGCGGCCGGGTGTGATGGGCGTCGCGATGCTGAAGAACAGCACCGACCTGACCGCCCGGGTGAACCAGGTGCTCAACGACTACTACGCCAACGGCGGCTGGCGCCGGGCGTACGACAGCTGGCTCAAGCCGTACCTGCTGGACGACGCCGACCGGCACTGGCCGACACCGCGGTGACGGGCGGACAGACAGGCCCCGGGCCACGCGTTAGGGTCTGTCCGGCGGCTCCCGGCGCCGGTGGCGGCCCCCGGGGAGACGGAACGGAGCAGGTGGCACGAGCGGAACAGCCGGAGGAGGGGAGAGGACGATGGCGGCTTCGGCCGGCCCGGTGCTGAGCCGGGAGGAGGTGGACCGCGCGCTGGCGCGCCTCGGCGCGGAACGCGACGCGGTCGAGTCGGCGCTGCTCTCCCTCCAGGACCACCCGGGCCTTCGGCTGCTCGACGGCGCCGGGCTGACCGGGCGCACCCAGGAGCGCTGGGCCGTCGTCGGACAGGGCCTGCCGCTGCTCTGGGCGCTGTTCGACCGCTACTCCGAGGCGCTCGCCTCGGCCCGCGCGGTGCGGGCCCGCAAGGCCCGGCCGGGCGGGCCCGAACTCACCGAGCTGAGCGAGCTGCTGACGGGCGACGCGGTCACCGTGCCCGGCGGCGCGCCGGACGGCCCGCAGCGCCTCGGCGCCCCGGCCCGGCTGGTCGAGCGGATCAGCCTGGACGGGCTGATGGACCGGATGAACGCCTGGTACGCCACCGTCCTGGAGGTGGTCTCGGCGGCCGACGCGGTCTGGACGGCGCTGCCCGCCCGGATCGACCTGCTGATCGCCGAACTGCGCCGGGTGCAGACCCTGGCGGCCTCGCTCGGCGTGCGCGCCGGCGGCCATCCGCTGGGCGACGACCTGGAGGCGCTGGAGGCCGACCTGGACGGGCTGCGGACCGAGGTGCGCGGCGACCCGCTGGCGCTCTGGCGGCCCGCGCGCGTCCCCGCGCAGCGCGGCACGGTGCCCGACGGCGGCGCGCTCGCCACGCCCGCCGGGGTGGTGGACACCGAGCGCTTCGACCTGGCCGGGCGGGCGCTGGACGGCGTCCGGCTGGAGCTGGAGAACCTGCTGCGGCTGCGCGACGACGCCGAGGAGCGTCTGCAGGGCGTCGGCGACCTGCTGCAACGGGCCGACGCCACGCTGGCCGAGGCCCGCCGGGCGCGCGGCGAGGTGCTGGCGAAGATCGCCGCCACCGAGGTGCCGGCCGTCCCGGGACCGGCCTCGGCGCTGCGCGAACGGATCGTGGTGGCCCTGGAGTTGCGCCAGAGCGGGCAGTGGTACCGGCTGGCGCCACTGCTGGACGCGCTGGAGGACGCGGCGGCCAAGGAGCTGGCCAGG
This sequence comes from Kitasatospora sp. NPDC008115, assembly GCF_042957205.1. Lineage (NCBI taxonomy): Bacteria > Bacillati > Actinomycetota > Actinomycetes > Kitasatosporales > Streptomycetaceae > Kitasatospora > Kitasatospora sp. NPDC008115. The sequence goes on from NZ_JBIBHU010000009.1 coordinate 213,998, forward strand.
GCCCGGCAGTCGCTGACCGAGGTGACCCAGCCGCTGGCCGTCCGGGCCGAGCTGCGCGGACGCCTGGACGCGTACAAGGCGATGGCGGCCCGGCTGCGGATGGCCGAGGACCCGGAAGTGGTGGAGCGGTACGAGAAGGCGCGCTGGCTGCTGTGGAGCGCGCCGTGCGACCTGCGGGCGGCGGCCGGCGCGGTGGCCCGGTTCCAGCAGGCGCTGCGCCCGGCACCGGAGGGCCCGGAGGCGGACGCTCAGGACGCGCACGGGGACGGGGGCGAGGACGCGGACGGACGGGACGGATCGGGGCTGGGCGGGGTGTGGGCCGGCGGGGAGCCGGCCGACGGACAGGCTGTCGACGGACGGGTACAGGGGGGCCGAGGGTGATGGGCGAGACGTGCGTGCGGCCCGAGTGCGGGGGCACCGGGACGATCGACGCGGACGGCTACTGCGACACGTGCGGGCTCGCCCCGGAGGGCGCCGCCTCGGTGAGGACCGCCACCGGAGCGGCGGCGCCCGCCCCGGCCGGGGCGGGCGGCCCCTGCCCGCGCGACTGCGCCGGGACCGTCGACACCGACGGCTACTGCGACGAGTGCGGCCTCACCCCGCCCGGGGTGCCGGCCCCGCGCTCCGGGACGTCCGGCTCCGCGGCGTACACCTCCACCGTGGAGATCGTGTTCGACCCCGACACCGGCTCCGCCCGCACCTCGGCCCGCAGCGGCTCGGCCCGCTCGCTGTCCGGCCGCTCCCGCTCGCACCGCTCGACCCGCACCGGCAGCGGCCGCTCGGTCTCGGTGCGCAGCAGCCGAGGCAGCGCCACCGCCAACCGGCACCGCCTGGGCGCCGGCCTGGTGACGGTCCCCACCGTCCCGGCCGCCGACCCGGCGCAGGCGGTGCTGGAGAACCCCGAGGTGCCGGAGCGCAAGCGGTACTGCTCCAAGTGCGACGCCCCGGTGGGCCGGGAGCGGGGCGGCACGCCGGGCCGCCCGGAGGGCTTCTGCACCAAGTGCGGCACCCCGTACTCGTTCACCCCCAAGCTGCGCCGGGGCGACCTCGTCGGCGGGCAGTACGAGGTGGTGGGCTGCCTGGCGCACGGCGGCCTCGGCTGGATCTACCTGGCGGTGGACCGGCGGGTCAACGACAAGTGGGTGGTGCTCAAGGGCCTGCTGGACACCGGGGACGAGGACGCGCTGGCGGTGGCCGTCGCCGAGCGCCGGTTCCTGGCCGAGGTGGACCACCCGGGCATCGTGCGCATCATCAACTTCGCCGAGCACCCGGACCTGCGGACCGGCGCCACCGACGGCTACATCGTGATGGAGTACGTCGGCGGCAAGTCGCTCAAGGACATCGCCAACGGGCGCCGCACTCCGGACGGACGGCGCGACCCGCTGCCGGTCGAGCAGGCGATCGCGTACGCGCTGGAGGCGCTGCCCGCGCTGGGCTACCTGCACCAGCGCGGCCTGGTCTACTGCGACTTCAAGATCGACAACGTCATCCAGAGCGGCGACACCCTCAAGATCATCGACATGGGCGCCGTCCGCCGCTTCGACGACGACGGCCCGATCTACGGCACCATCGGCTACCAGGCGCCGGAGATCGCCACCGACGGCCCCTCCCCCGCCTCCGACCTCTACACGGTGGCCCGCACCCTCGCCGTCCTCAGCTTCGACTTCCAGGGCTACTCCACCACCTACCGGGACACCCTGCCCGGCCCGGAGTCCGTCCCGGCCTTCGCCGCCTACGAGTCCTACTACCGGCTGCTGGTGCGCGCCACCGACCCCGACCCGGCCCGCCGGTTCGCCTCCGCCGAGGAGATGGCCGACCAGCTCACCGGCGTGCTGCGCGAGGTCCTCGCCCTCCAGGACGGCCGCGCCCGGCCCGCGCTCTCCACCCTGTTCGGCCCCGAACTGCGGGTCGTCGACAACGAGTTGGTCGCGCCCACGGTACGGGCGGGCGAGCTGCGGCTGACCGCCCTCGACCCGGCCGCCGCCGCGCTCGCGCTGCCCGTCCCGCGGATCGACCCGGCCGACCCGAACGCCGGCTTCCTCGCCACCCTGCTGGCCACCGACCCGCAGGAGGCGCTGGCCGCGCTGGACGGCGCCCCCGCCGACTCGGTCGAGCGCCGGCTGCGGGTGCTGCGCGCGCTGCTCGAACTCGGCCGCGGACGGCAGGCCGCCGAGGCGCTCGCCGCGCTGGAGCAGGACCACCCGGACGACTGGCGGGTGGTCTGGTACCGGGGCCTGGCCTCGCTGGTCTCCGCCGCCGACCCGGACAGCGGCCCCACCGCGGCCGAGGGCGAGGGCGGGTCCGCCGAGCCGCGCGAGCGGGCGCTGCGCGCCGCCACCGAGGCCTTCGACGCCGTCTACGACGCCTTCCCCGGCGAGGCCGCCCCCAAGCTGGCCCTCGCCGTCTGCGCCGAACTCCTCGGCGACGGCGGCGACGCGGCCGAGTTCTACCGTCTGGTGTGGAGCACCGACCAGAGCTACCTGAGCGCCGCCTTCGGGCTGGCCCGGGTCCGGCTCGCCGGGGACGACCGGGCCGGCGCGGTCGCCGTCCTGGAGTCCGTCCCGGCCACCTCCAGCCAGTACACCTCCGCCCGGATCGCCGCCGTCCGGGCCCGGCTGCGCGAGCGGCCCGCCACCGACCCGCTCGGCGCCGACCTCGGCGCGAGCTCCGAGCAGCTGACCGCGCTGCGCCTGGACGACCGCCGCCGCGAGGAACTCGCCGTCGAGGTGCTCGGCGCGGCGCTCGGCTGGGTGACCGCCGGGTCCCCCGACGGGACCGGGAACGGGACCGGCCCGGGCCGGACGACCGGCGAGGTCAGCGTGCTGGGACGGCCCGCGGTGGAAAGGGAACTGCGGTTCGCCCTGGAGCAGTCCTACCGGGTACTCGCCCGGTTGGCCGACCGGGCCGAAACAAGGATCGAGATGGTGGAACGGGCCAACCGGGCCCGTCCCAGGACGTGGGTGTAACAGATGCCGCAGCAGACCGTGTGCCACAGCTGTGCCGAGCCGATGGACCCGGAGGACGTCTTCTGCGGCTCCTGCGGGGCGGGCCGGGACGGCCGGCCCGCCCCCGGCGCGATGCCGGCCGGCTGGTCGGCCGCCCGGGCGGCCGACGGCGAGGACCACCCGCCGACCCTGCCCAACACGCCCGCCGTGCCCGCCCAGGGCGGCCCGGGCACCCCGAGCGCGGCCGCGTGCGCGCACTGCGGACTCCACCAGGTGACCGCCGACGGCTACTGCGAGGCCTGCGGCGGCGCCCAGCCGCGCCCCCGCGACCACATGGAGAAGGCGCTGGCCGGCGTCGCCGGGGTCAGCGACCGCGGTGTGCGCCACCACCGCAACGAGGACTCCTTCACCGTCGCCGCCACCTCGCTGCCCGGCGGCGAGCCGGTCGTGGTGGCGGTGGTCTGCGACGGCGTCTCCTCCTCCGACCGGCCCGACCAGGCCTCCGAGACCGCGGTCGACGCCGCCTCCGAGTCGCTGCTCAGCTCGCTGGAGGCGGGCACCGACCCGAGCGCCGCGATGCGCCGGGCGATCGCCGACGCGGCCGACGCGGTGGCCGCGCTCGCCACCGACGGCACCCGGCCGAGCCGGCCCGATGTCAACGCGCCCGCCTGCACCTACGTCAGCGCCATCGCCGCCGGCGGCCGGATCACCATCGGCTGGGTCGGCGACACCCGGGCCTACTGGATCCCCGACGACCGGGCCGCCGCCGTGCCGTTCCGGCTCACCCAGGACGACTCCTGGGCCGCCCGGATGGTCGAGGCCGGGCTGATGGGCGAGGCCGAGGCGTACGCGGACCCGCGCGCCCACGCCATCACCGGCTGGCTCGGCGCCGACGCCGAGGAGGTCGTGCCGCACGTCATCGGCTTCACCCCGCACTACCCCGGGGTGCTGCTGGTCTGCACCGACGGGCTGTGGAACTACGCCGAGGCCGCCACCGACCTGGCGTACCAGGTCCGGCCGGACGCCCGCACCGAGCCGCTGGCCGCCGCGCAGGACCTGGTGAGGTTCGCCGTCGCGGCCGGCGGCCACGACAACATCACCGTCGCCGTGCTGCCGATCGACCCGCCGCCGGCGGCCGCGGAGGAGGAGGACGGCCGCACCGCCACCGCGCTCGACCTGCCGCTGGTCACCGCGGGCGGTCCGGCCGCCGCCGGCGCGGCGGACGACGACGAGGAGTACGACCCGACCCTGCCGGACATCCCGGTGATCGGCTCCCCCGCCGCCCCGCTGCCGCCGCTGCCCGCGGTCCCGCCGCCGCCCGCCGTCCCGCCGCGCCCGACCGTGCCCCCGGCCCGCTGACCCGGCCGCTCCGCCAGGGCCCGCGCCCGCCGGGCGCGGGCCCCACCACGCTCCGCCGCGCGCCGCCCCCTGGAGGCGGCCACCCGACCTCCGAGCACAGCCGCCCCCGCACCAACCGACCGACCGACGGGAGCCACCGGCCCATGGCAACACTGGCGAAGCCGAACCTGCCCAGGTTCGACGTGGAGATCTTCCAGAACGAGTACCTCGCGGACGGCGCCCGCGAGGTGAACGCCATCGTCACCGTGACCGCGACCGGCGGCGGCACCTCCGGCGGCCGGCCGCTCGGCGTCGCCGACGCCGCGCCGGGCGGCGATGCCGGGCAGTCCGCCGCCGTGGTGATCCTGGTGGACTGCTCCGGCTCGATGGACTACCCGTCGAGCAAGCTGCGCGGCGCCCGCGAGGCCACCGCCGCCGCCGTCGACACCATCCGCGACGGCGTCGCCTTCGCCGTGGTCGCCGGCACCCACGAGGCCCGCGAGGTCTTCCCCGGCGACGGCACCCTCGCCGTCGCCTCGCCGGACACCCGCGCCCTGGCCAAGGAGTCGCTGCGCCGGCTCACCGCGGCCGGCGGCACCGCCATGGGCACCTGGCTCACCAAGGCCGACCAGCTCTTCCTCACCCGCCCCGACATCCCGATCCGGCACGCCATCCTGCTGACCGACGGCAACAACGAACACGAGAACGCCGCCGAACTGGAGCGCGCGATCGGCCGGGCCACCGGCCGGTTCACCGCCGACTGCCGGGGCGTGGGCACCGACTGGCGGGTGGACGAGCTGCGCAGGATCTCCTCCGCGCTGCTCGGCACCGTGGACATCGTCCCCGAGCCGTCCGGCCTGGCCGAGGACTTCCGCTCGATGATGGCCGGTGCGATGGGCAAGCAGGTCGCCGATGTCGCGCTGCGGATCTGGACGCCCGCCAACGCGGTGGCCAGGTTCGTCAAGCAGGTCGCCCCCTCGCTGGAGGACCTCACCGCGCGCCGGTCGGAGTCCGGGCCGCGGGCCGGCGACTACCCGACCGGCTCGTGGGGCGACGAGAGCCGCGACTACCACGTCTGCGTGGAGGTGCCGGCCGCGGCCGTCGGCAACGAGATGCTGGCCGCCCGGGTGAGCCTGGTCCTGCCGCCGTCGGTCGCCGGGGGGACGCCCGAGGTGCTGTCGCAGGGCCTGGTCAAGGCGGTCTGGACGGACGACCTCGCCTCGTCCACCCGGATCAGCCCGCAGGTCGCCCACTACACCGGCCAGGCGGAGCTCGCCGCGGCCGTCCGCGAGGGCATGGAGGCGCACCGCGCGGGGGACGTCCACCGGGCCACCGCCAGGCTCGGCGCCGCCGTGCGGATCGCGCACGCGACCGGGAACGAGGGCACCTACCGACTGCTGCAGAAGGTGGTGGACGTGGTGGACCCGAAGGAGGGTACCGTTCGGTTCCGTAAGAACGTGAGCGAGGCCGACTCGATGATCGTCGAGACCCGGTCGACCAAGACCGTCCGTGTGAAGAAGTGACCACCGAAGCACCGACCGGGCCGCGAAACGGCCGGGCTCAGCCCCGGCCGGGCTGGAATTGAGGGGGGACCTGATGCCGATCTGCCCTAGGGGCCATGAGTCGCAGGCCGAGGACTGGTGCGACTTCTGCGGATTTCCGATGACACCGCCGCAGCCGCTGCCGCAGCCGCCCGGCGGGCACCCCGGCGTGCCCGGACACCCGGGGGCGCACGGCGCACCCGGCACGCCCGGCGCTCCGTACGGCGCCACGCTCCCCCCGGGCGCGATTCCGCCGCCGGGGGCCGTCCCCCCGCAGCCGCCGGCCCCGCAGGGCTTCCCCGACCTCACCGAGGGCCTGTCGGTCTGCCCGATCTGCCGCAGCCCGCAGACCGGACGGTTCTGCGAGGAGTGCGGCTACGACTACGACCTCTCGGCACCGCAGCGCGCCCCGCAGCCGTTCCCGTCCGCCCCCGCCCCGCCGCCCGCGCCCGCCCCGCTGAACATCCCGGCGGCGTACGGCGGCGCCCCGGAGGCCCCGGCCCCGCAGCAGCACCAACACCCAGGCCAGCACCAGCACCCGGGCCACTACCACGGCGAGGCGGCCCCGGGCCCGTACCCGGGCGAGGCCCCGCCGTTGCCGCAGCAGCCCGGCGCGCCCGCCGGCTACGGCTACCCGCCGCCGGCCCCCGCGCCGGCCCCGGTCGAGCAGCCCGCCCCCGGCCCGTACGGCGCACCGCACCCGCGCGAGGACTCCGGCCCGGTCTACGCCCAGCCCGGCCCGGCCCGGCGCGGCGACGAGTTCGGCACCTCGTTCCACCTGGCCCCGCCCGCGCCCCCGCAGGGCCCGCCCGCCGAGCCGGTGCGGACCACCTGGTTCGCGGTGATCGCGGCCGACCGCGAGTACTTCACCGCGATGATGACCCGCAGCGGTCCGGAGGCGGCCGGTCTGTTCTTCCCGCCGTACTGCCCCGAGCGGCGGATCCCGCTGACCGGGCGCGGCCAGTTGCGGATCGGCCGGCGCAGCCAGCACCGCGGCACGGTGCCGGAGATCGACCTCTCGGTCGCGCCGGAGGACCCGGGCGCCTCGCACCAGCACGCCCTGCTGGCGGAGCAGCCGGACGGCGGCTGGGTGCTGGTCGACCAGGACTCCACCAACGGCACCACGGTGAACGGCGGTGCGGAGCCGATCGCCGCGCACACGGCGATCCCGCTGAACGACGGCGACCGGATCCACATCGGCGCCTGGACCACGATCACCGTGCACCGCGCCTGACCCGTCGGGCCTTCGACACCGTTGTAAAACTGATCATCAAATGATGCTCGGACAACTCCCCGCGACGGCCTGCCGCCCCTAGGCTCGGTCCTTATGACTGCTGCAATATCCGCCGACGGCATCCGTCAGCGGTACGGGGACGTGCAGGCCGTCGACGGGGTGTCACTGACCGTCGAGACCGGCGAATTCTATGGAATCCTCGGGCCGAACGGCGCCGGGAAGACCACCACACTGGAGATCCTGGAGGGCATCCGCAAACCGGACGAGGGCCGGGTCGAGCTGCTGGGCCTGGCGCCCTGGCCGCGCAATCCCAAGCTGCTGCCGCGCATCGGCGTGCAGTTCCAGGCCTCCGCCTTCTTCAACAAGCTCACCGCGCGGGAGACCATCCGCACCTTCGGCTCCTTCTACGGCATCGGCCCCAAGCGCGCCGACGCGATGCTGGAGCGGGTCGGCCTGACCGAGTCGGCCGGCGTGATGACCGACAAGATGTCCGGCGGCCAGGCCCAGCGCCTCTCGATCGCCTGCGCCCTGGTCCACGGCCCGGAACTGGTCTTCCTGGACGAGCCCACCACCGGCCTCGACCCGCAGGCCCGCCGCAACCTCTGGGACCTGCTGCGCGACATCAACGCCGAGGGCCGCACCGTCGTGCTCACCACCCACTACCTGGACGAGGCCGAGGTGCTCTGCGACCGCGTCTCGGTGATGGACCACGGACGGGTCCTGCGCACCGGGGCGCCCGCCGCACTGGTCCGCGAGATCGACGACACCGTCCGGATCAGCGTGGAGTCCGGCCTGCTGGCCCTGGACACCGCGCGCGGGCTGTTCGCCGCCGCCGGGGCGGAGATCGCCTCGCTGGAGGACGACGGCGTCTCGCTGTCGCTGTCCACCCGCCTGCCCGCACCGGTGCTCTCCGTGCTCGCCGAGCAGGGCGCGCTGCGCGGCCTGGAGGTCCGCGGCGCCACCCTGGAGGACGTCTTCCTCCAGCTCACCGGACGGGAGTACCGCGCATGACCGCCGAGCCCACCACGGCCGCGCCCGCGGCCGCCCCCGCGCCGGGCGGCACCCCGCCGGCGGTCGGGCGCGAGCGGGTCTCCGCCTTCGCCAGCCTCTCCCGGGTGATGCTGGTCGCCTTCGTCCGCGACCGCACCGCGCTGTTCTTCGTGCTGCTGTTCCCGGTGATGTTCCTGCTGCTCTTCGGCACCCTGCTCAAGGGGGCCACCACCCAGCACGCCAAGGTCGAGCAGATCGGCGCCGTGCGGCTGCTGGACTCGGTCCAGGGCGAGGCCCGGACCGGTCTGGAGCAGGTGCTGAGCATCACCAGGAGCGACGACGAGGCCGCCGCACTGGAGAAGGTCCGCAAGGGAGACCTGGACGCCATGATCAAGGAGGGCCCGGACGGCAGGGTCGTGGTGCGCTACAGCGCCGCCGACCAGGTCCGCGCCGGAACCGTCCAGGGCATCGTCAACTCCGTGGTCCAGCAGGCCAACCAGGCCGACAGCGGCAAGGCGCCCACCTACACCCTGGAGAGCAGCCAGGTCGAGGACGGCTCGCTCAAGGCGATCCAGTTCCTCACCCCCGGCCTGCTGGGCTTCGCGGTGGCCACCGGCGCGGTGTTCAGCGCCTCGCTGACCCTGGTCGGCTGGCGGAAGAACAAGGTGCTGCTCCGGCTGCGGCTCGCCCCGGTGAGCGTCGGATCGATCGTCGCCTCCCGGGTCGCCGTCTCGGTCCTGACCGCGCTCGCCCAGACCACGATCTTCCTGGTCCTCGCCACCCTGCCGTTCTTCGGGCTGAAACTGACCGGCGACTGGTGGCTGGTGATCCCGCTGGTGATCTGCGGGACCGTCGCCTTCATGTCGATCGGCCTGCTGGTCGGCTCGATCGCCAGGACCGAGGAGGCCGCCAACGGCCTCGCGCAGGTCGTCGTGCTGCCGATGTCGTTCCTGTCCGGCTCGTTCTTCCCGACCGAGGACATGCCGGGCTGGCTCAAGGCGATCTCCGAGGCGCTGCCGCTGAAGCACCTGGTCACCTCGACGCAGTCGGTGCTCTCCCGGGGCGGCGGCGTGATGGACGCGCTGCCGACCATGGGCGGGCTGCTGCTCTTCGCGGCCGTGCTGACCGGCATCTCCTGGAAGCTGTTCCGCTGGGAGAACTGAGCGACGCCGCACGGGGTCGTACGCCCGTGGACCTGGTCCCCAGGTCCCGGTGTACGGCCCCGCCGCCGTCTGCGACCATGGTCGGGTGAACGAGATCCGGCGTGGCACGCTCAGCGAGGAGACCTTCTTCGAGCAGGTCGGCGGCGAACCGACCTTCCGGCGGCTGGTCCACCGGTTCTACCAGGGCGTCGCGGAGGACGAGTTGCTCCGGCCGATGTACCCGGAGGAGGACCTCGGGCCGGCCGAGGAGCGGTTCGCGCTCTTCCTGATCCAGTACTGGGGCGGCCCGCGCACCTACAGCGAGCAGCGCGGCCACCCGCGGCTGCGGATGCGGCACGTGCCGTTCAAGGTGGACCGCGCGGCGCACGACGCCTGGCTGAAGCACATGCGGGTGGCGCTCGACGAACTGGGCCTGCCCGAGGACGCCGAGCGGCAGCTCTGGGACTACCTCACCTACGCCGCCGCCTCGATGATCAACACCGAGGGCTGAGCCCGGAGCCGGCCGGCGCCCCAGCGGGCCGGCGCTAGAGCGGGCTGAGCCCGAGCCCCGCGCCGGGGGCGGCCGCTGTGCGGACCGCCACCGAGCCCGCCGGGGCGGACAGCCGCAGCCAGCCGCCGGCCCGGTGCACCGTCAGCGGGGCCTGCGGGGCCAGGAAGCCGATCACCTGGGCCGCGTGGGCGGCGCGCAGCGGCAGTTCGGGCAGCGCGGACAGCGGGCGGGACCAGATCTCGTCGGCCAGCGCGTCCAGCACCGCGCGGGTCCGGTGGTGCGCCGGGACGGCCTCGCTGCGCTCGCGGAACTCCCGCACGGCGGCCGCCACTTCGAGGCGCACCTGGGCGTTGGGCGGGGTACCGGCGGGCCGCCAGCCGGTGCGCGGCGGCAGCATCCCGGTCCAGGCCGGGCCGGTGACCGGGGCCGGCAGCGCGACGGCGTCCGCCGCGGTGTCCACGCCGTCCAGCAGTTGTCCGGCCGAGACGGTCAGGTCGACCGGCCCGTCCAGCCGGGCCAGCCGTGCGGTGCGCACCGCCAGTGCGCCCGAGCCGCCCAGCGGCAGCCGCCCGAAGACGGCCAGCACTCCGCCGCCGTCCGGCCGCGGCACGCCCTGCAGCCGGACCGCCGCCGCCTTGTCGAAGCGCAGCAGGCGGACCAGGAAGGCGGCCAGGTCGGCGGCCTCCCCGGTGTCGGCGAGGGCGAGGGCGGCGGTGCTGTTCAACGCTTCGGCTCACATCCGGGCGGCGGGCGTACGGGGACGGGACGGCGGGCGGTCACGGGACGGCGGGCGGGGCGGCCGCGGTCAGACCGCGACGGGCTCCTCGTCCAGGAAGCGCTCCAGGAACTCCCGCTCCACCGCGCTGATCCGGCGCGGCCGGCCCTCGGCGAGGTCGTAGGGCACGACCACGGTGGAGGCCCGGACGTAGACGGTCTCGGTGCCGTCCACGGCGGTGTCCTTGATCTCGTACGAGACGGTCAGCGAGGCGCCGCCGATCCTGGTCACCCAGGTCTCGATGGTGACCGGCTCGGGCCGGTGCACCAGCGGGCGCTTGTAGTCGATCTCGTGGCGCGCCACCACCGAACCGCCCGCGAACTCGCCGGCGCCGGCCTCGGCGGCCTGGGTGAACATGAAGTCGATCCGGGCCTCCTCCAGGTAGCGCAGGAAGACCACGTTGTTGACGTGCCCGAACGCGTCCATGTCGGACCAGCGCAGCGGGCAGGCGTAGATGTGGCGTGCCACGGTTTCTCCTCGACGTCCGGTGCCCGCCGGCGGTCGGTGCCGGTCGGGCGTCGGCCCGGCAGGCCGGCCCCCACGGGGCGGGCGGCCTGCCGGGCCGTCGTCACGACTGGGTGTCAGCCGCGGGTCAGCTTCTTGTAGGTGGCGCGGTGCGGACGGGCCGCGTCCGCACCCAGCCGCTCGATCTTGTTCTTCTCGTACGACTCGAAGTTGCCCTCGAACCAGAACCACTTGCTCTCGCCCTCGTAGGCGAGGATGTGGGTGGCGACCCGGTCCAGGAACCAGCGGTCGTGGGAGATGACCACGGCGCAGCCGGGGAACTCCAGCAGCGCGTTCTCCAGCGAGGAGAGGGTCTCGACGTCGAGGTCGTTGGTGGGCTCGTCGAGGAGCAGCAGGTTGCCGCCCTGCTTCAGGGTGAGCGCCAGGTTGAGGCGGTTGCGCTCACCGCCGGAGAGCACGCCGGCCGGCTTCTGCTGGTCCGGGCCCTTGAAGCCGAACGCGGAGACGTAGGCGCGGGACGGCATCTCGACCTGGCCGACGTTGATCCAGTCCAGACCGTCGGAGACGACCTCCCAGAGGGTCTTCTTCGGGTCGATGTTGGAGCGGGTCTGGTCGACGTAGCTGATCTTGACGGTGTCGCCGACCTTGACCGAGCCGCTGTCCGGGGTCTCCAGGTCCTGGAGCATCTTGAACAGGGTGGTCTTGCCGGCGCCGTTCGGGCCGATGATGCCGACGATGCCGTTGCGCGGCAGGGTGAAGCTGAGGTCGTCGATCAGGACCTTCTCGCCGAAGGCCTTGTTGAGGTTCTCCACCTCGATGACGACGTTGCCCAGGCGCGGGCCCGGCGGGATCTGGATCTCCTCGAAGTCCAGCTTCCGCATCTTGTCGGCCTCGGCGGCCATCTCCTCGTAGCGGGCCAGACGCGCCTTGGACTTGGCCTGGCGGCCCTTGGCGTTGGAGCGGACCCACTCCAGCTCTTCCTTGAGCCGCTTGGCGCGCTTGGCGTCCTTCTGGCCCTCGACCTTGAGACGGGACTGCTTGGTCTCCAGGTAGGTGGAGTAGTTGCCCTCGTACGGGTAGGCGCGGCCGCGGTCGAGCTCCAGGATCCACTGGGCGACGTTGTCCAGGAAGTACCGGTCGTGGGTGACCGCGACGACGGTGCCCTTGTACTTCTCCAGGTGCTGCTCCAGCCAGTTCACCGACTCGGCGTCGAGGTGGTTGGTGGGCTCGTCGAGCAGCAGCAGGTCGGGGGCCTCCAGCAGCAGCTTGCAGAGCGCGACGCGGCGCTTCTCGCCACCGGAGAGCTTGGTGACCGGCCAGTCGCCGGGCGGGCAGCCCAGGGCGTCCATGGCCTGCTCCAGCTGGGCGTCCAGGTCCCAGGCCTCGGCGTGGTCCAGCTCCTCCTGGAGCTTGCCCATCTCGTCGAGCAGCGCGTCCGAGTAGTCGGTCGCCATCTGCTCGGCGATCTCGTTGAAGCGGTCGAGCTTGCCCTTGATCTCCTTGACGCCGTCCTGGACGTTCTCCAGGACCGTCTTGGACTCGTCGAGCGGCGGCTCCTGGAGGAGCATGCCGACGGTGAAGCCGGGCGAGAGGAAGGCGTCGCCGTTGGAGGGCTGCTCCAGGCCGGCCATCATCTTCAGCACGGTGGACTTACCGGCACCGTTGGGGCCCACGACGCCGATCTTCGCCCCGGGGAGGAAGCTGAGCGTCACGTCGTCAAGGATGACCTTGTCTCCGTGCGCCTTGCGCACCTTGCGCATCGTGTAGATGTATTCCGCCACGTGAGATCGCTCCGGCGTCGTCGGGAGTAATTCGGCTTGCAGCCTTCCATTGTGCCGCACCCGGCCCGGAGCCCCGAACCGCCGGGTCCCCGTTCCCGGGTGCCCCGCAGGGGTATCGCGCCGTCGCGGACGCGGCGCGGCCCGGCTCCCCGCACGCGTGGTGCGGGGAGCCGGGCCGGAAGCCGCCGGATCACGCCCTACCGGGCGGTGGTCCGGGGGGTGCCTCAGGCGGCGTCGCCACCGCGGCGGCGGCGCAGCAGGAAGACCGCGGCTCCGCCGGCCACGACCAGACCGCCGGCGACGGCGGCGATGACCGGGGTGGCGTCACTGCCACCGGTCTGGGCCAGTCCGCCGGTGGTGCCGGGGGCCGTGCTCGGCGGCACCGGCTGCGGGGTGGCCGTGCTGGTCGCACTGGCGGTGGGGGTGGCCGACGGGGTGGCGCTCGGGGTGGCCGGCTTCGTCGTGGTGGTGGCCGGGGCCGGGGTGGTCGGCGCCGGAGTGGTCGGCTTGGCGGTGGTCGGGGTGGCCGAGGGGCTCGGCGTGACCACGCTGGCGGTCTTGCAGTCCAGGATGCCCTTGAAGTTCTTGGAGAAGCCGTTCGGGCCGGTGACCGTGATGTCGTAGGCGGTGTCCTCGTCGACCTTGACGACCACGGTCTCGATCTTGTTCGGCTGGACGGTGAGGTCCTTGCCCGGCTTCACCGAGACGGTGGCGGCCTCGTCGCCGCCGTTGGCGACGGAGACCTTGACGCCGTTGGCGACGCACTCGACGACCGCGGTGCTGTCGACCAGCGGGCCCTTGCCGGCCTGCCAGGCGGCCTTGACGGAGTCCTTGACACCGAGCTTGGTCGAGCCGGCGAGGATCATGGTCTGGCTGTGCTTGGCCGGGGTGTAGCCCTTGCTGAGGAAGACGCGGCCGCTGGGCACGACGGTCTCGGCGGAGGCGTTGACGGTGGCCGCGCCGTCCGGGGTGCCTGCGGGCACGTCCAGGAACAGCTGGGTGTCCTTGGCGACCGGGCCGGCCAGGGTGCTGACGTCCTTGCCGTCCTTGTCGACCAGCTTGACCTTGTCGGCGGAGTCGCCGGCGACGGCGAGCTTCACCTCGTTGGCGCTGGAGTTGACGGTGAACGGGCCGAGCTTGTTGCCCGGCTTGCCGGACACCGAGTCCGGGGCGAGGCTCAGCGAGGGCTTGGGCTCGGCGGCGATGCCCTTGTTCTTCCCGCTGACCAGGTAGTCGCGCAGCTGCTTGGCCTCGGCGTCGACCGGGGTGGCGTTCTTGCCGTCGGAGAACTTCCAGATCGCGGCCTGGGTGCCGGCCGCGGCGTCCTCCTTGGTCAGCTCGCCCTCGACGCCGGCGTCGGCGGCCAGCTTCTTGAGATCGGTGACCTGCGGGTAGGAGTTCTCCAGGATCCAGCGGATCTTGGAGGCGTCCTCGGCCTTCTCCGGGCGGCCGAGCGAGCTCGACTTCCAGTCGGACTCCTGGTACTCGACACCGCTCTTGATGTCGACCGGGTGGTCGATGTCGATGCAGTACGTCTTGATCTCGCCGTCGGGCGTGCTGAGGGTGAAGAGGCCGCCCTGGATGGAGTGGCTGCCCTCGATGGCGATCTCCTCGCTCATCAAGGTCGGCTGGATCACTGCCGTGACGGCCCCGCCGGGGGCATCGGCCGCGGTCGCCGCACCGGCCGCGAACAGGCCCCCGGCCAGCGCAACGCTGGTCGCGAGCATGACAGTAGTGATGCGGGGAAGCGTCCGCCCCTGCCTCTGCAACATCTTGGGATCCCTCCGGGCCGGGCCATGCCGATGGGCAGCCCGCCTTGCTTGCCGCGCCCCCTGTGGCGCTGCTTCATGATGTGAACCAGACGCATCCTATGAAGCGTCAGAGGCCCGGAAACCCTCATGCGAAATCAGGACGATTCCGTATCCGTATCGTTATCAACCCCCTCGGTGTCTCCACAAGCTGACGGACAGCCAGAATTACGGGATCATTCCGCTAACCGGAACGGGATTGCGTGTGCGGGTCGCAACACCCTTCTCGATTCGCATATTTGTCGACAGTGATACCGCCCGCCCGACACCCCGTCGGCGGCTAGACGTCACCCCCGCTTTCCCCCTCCGCCGCCGCCCCGACGCCCGCCGTGGCCGGCGGTCGGCCACGCAGGGCGTCCACGATCCACCCGGGCACCGCCTCGCCGAACGCCGCTCCGGCCGCCCCGGGCGCCTCGTCCGCCCCCGCCGCCGCACCGGCCGCCCACCCGGGCGCCCCACCCCCGGCCCCACCCGCCGATCCGCCCGGAGATCCGCCGGTGGATCCGCTCCGGACACCCGGTGCCCAACTGAACCTCGCCGTGCCACGGCTCAGATCGTGTCCGACCGACCGGGCGTCGATCTCGACCCGGCTCCGCTTCACTTCCCCCTCCGTCCACTCCCGCACCCGCAGCCTCCCGCTCACCACCACCGGGTCGCCCTTCGACAGCGAGTCGATCAGGTGCCCCGCCAGCGCCCGCCAGGCCGTCACCGTCATCCACTGCGTCTCGCCGTCGACCCAGCCGTCCCGCGCCCGGTCGTAGCGACGCTCGGTCGACGCCAGCCGGAAGTTCGCCACCGGCACCCCGCCGGGGGTCTGGGCGTACGTCACCTCGGTCGCGACATTCCCGATCACCGTCACCTGGGTCTCGTTCACAGCACGCTCCGCTCTCTCGGTTGCACCGTACGGAATCGACCGGTGTGCGTTGAGAGTGCGCTTGCCGGGAAATACCGGCCAGGGAGATCCGAAATCCTGTGGACAACTCGGACCTGTGGAAAAACCTTGTCGCCCGCAGGGGTGAATTTCAGCCTTCGTGCGACCATCACACCCGCCCTCTGCGGGGCCATGACAAGAATCCCGGGGCCACCCCGCCGCCCCGGCCCACCCCCGGGGGTGGGCCCTCGGCCGTCCGCGCACGTCATCCGACCGAGCGAACCCGAATACGGCCCCCCACCCGCGTCGATGCCGGCCTCGGCCGCGGCGCTTTCTCCGTGCCGAATCCATAACGGGTGGGCAGACAGCCCCGTAACGAGTGCACAACGTCCGGCGCGGAACACCTCCAGACCGCTGCACTCACGGTCTTCACCTGCGATTATCGGACCGCTCCACCGAGGCCGACACACCAACGGCGGTGTCGTAACACCCGGCCGAGGAACGGGACACCCTTATCCTGTCCCCGACAGGGCAAGGACCCCGCCAACCCCCACACCCACCCCAGGTACGGGAGCGGACAGCGGGCGCCACGCGCCCACCGCCCGATCCCGGCAACGGTCGCGCCCGTCCGGGCGCCGCCCGTCCCGCCCCCATAGCTCAGCGGATAGAGCACCCGCCTTCTAAGCGGTAGGTCGCAGGTTCGAATCCTGCTGGGGGCACCACGCAGGACCGCACCACGGCCGGTGCCGCGCACTTCGCGCATTTCCGCCTCCGGCACCGAGTGCGCATAACCCGTGACCATCCGTGTCCTGCCCGCCCCGAAAAGACCCGTTCCGGGAATTCCGGCGCCGGAAACACCCCGGCCCGCGCCCTACGCCGACGAGCCGCCGGCCGGACCGACGCCCCCACCGGCGTCCCCGCCCACGCTCCACCCGGCGTCCCCGCCCGCCACCAGCCGCGCCAGGTAGTCGTCCAGCAGCTCCGTCTGCCGCCGCGCCGGGAACTCCGCCGGGGCGAACAGCGCCTGCACCACCAGCCCCAG
This sequence comes from Kitasatospora sp. NPDC008115, assembly GCF_042957205.1. Classification (NCBI taxonomy): domain Bacteria; kingdom Bacillati; phylum Actinomycetota; class Actinomycetes; order Kitasatosporales; family Streptomycetaceae; genus Kitasatospora; species Kitasatospora sp. NPDC008115. The sequence goes on from NZ_JBIBHU010000009.1 coordinate 230,441, forward strand.
CACGAAGGCCTGCGCCGCCGCCGCGACCTCGGCGGCCGGCGGGCCCTCCGGCAGCTCGCCGAACCGCCGCGCGGCCTCGACGCACTCCGCCAGCAGCCCGCGCGCCCGCGCGTACCGGGCCGCGTGCGCCGCCGCCAGCTCCGGATCGGCCAGCGCGACGTCCCAGGAGCCCACCCAGATCCGGTTGCCCGCCCGGCCCGGTCCGTCCAGCGGCAGCACGTCCAGCAGCGCCGCCCGCAGCCGCGCCAGCCCCTCGGGCGGCGGCTGCCCCTCGGCCGGCGCGAGCCGCCGCGGCCGGGCCTGCGAGCGCCGGTCCAGCACCTCCAGCGCGTGCGCCACCAGCGCCTTCTTGCCGGGGAAGTAGTGCGTCAGCAGCCCGGTGGTCGCGCCCATCTCGGCGGCCACCGCACGCAGCGTGAGCCCCTCGAAACCGCGGGTGGACAACACCCGCCAGACCGCCTCGGAAACCTCGGTTCGGCGGGCTTCATGATCTCCACGGGCCGGTGTCATGGGGTTATCTTACGTACCAAACGTTTGTTACGGATGCACCCGGACCGCCGCCCGCACCCGCCCTCGCCGCGAAAGGCCCGCCCATGTTCGCCGTCCCCCTCGCCGAGAACGCCGAGCTCCGCCCGCTGGAGCCCTGGCACGCACCCGAGTACCTGGAGCACATCGAGCGCGGCCGCGCCCACATCGACGCCTGGATCGGCTGGGCCTCCCTCGCCACCGACCTCGACTCGGCCCGCACCGTCCTGCAGCGCTACGCGGACCGCCAGGCCGCCGACACCGCCCGCCTCTACGGCATCTGGCTCGACGGCACGCTGGTCGGCGGCGTGATGTTCGTGCAGTTCGACGCCAAGGGCGGCAACTGCGAGATCGGGGTCTGGACGGAGCCCGCCGGCCAGGGCCGCGGCCTGATCACCACCGCCGTCCGGCACCTGGTCGACTACGCCTTCACCGTCCGGGGCATGCACCGGATCGAGTGGCACAACCGGCCGGAGAACGTCCGCAGCCGCGCGATCGCCCAGCGCCTCGGCTTCACCCTGGAGGGCGTCCTGCGGGAGAGCTACCTGCACGGCGGCGTCCACCACGACGGCGAGGTCTGGTCGCTGCTCACCCACGAGTGGAAGCCGCAGGGCTCCCCCGCCTCCTGACGGCGCGCCGGCGGTGCCGGTGGGCCACGCCACCGGCACCGCCGCGCCCCGATGCGACGGCCCCTGAGAGAGTGTCCGCACCCACACCCTCCCGGAGGTGCCCATGGCCACCCGGCCGCTGCTGACGAGCGAGCGCTCCCCGCTGCCCACCGAGACCGAAGGACTCAACGCCCACCTCGGCGAGGACGGCGTCGCGGTGCTGGAGTTCGACCGCCCGCACCGGCGCAACGCCGTGACCCTGGCGATCTGGCAGGCGCTGCCCGGCGTGCTGAAGCGGCTCGCCGAGGAGCCGGGGGTGCGCGTCCTGCTGGTCACCGGCGCGGGCGGGACCTTCAGCGCCGGCGCGGACATCGACGAACTCGCCGGCGTCTACGGCGATCCGGACCGCGCCGACGCCTACCACGCGGTCAACGTCGCCGCCGAGGAGGCGCTGGCGGCCTTCCCGCACCCGACCCTCGCCGTGGTGCACGGCGCCTGCGTCGGCGGCGGCTGCCAACTGGCGCTCGCCTGCGACCTGCGGTTCGTCGCCGAGGACGCCCGGCTCGGCATCACCCCGGCCAAGCTGGGCGTGGTCTACCCGGCGGTGCCGACACTGCGGCTGACCCGGCTGGTCGGCCCGGCCCGCGCCAAGTACCTGCTGTTCTCCGGCGAACTGCTGCCCGGGCCGCAGGCGGCCGACCTCGGCCTCGCCGAACGCGTCCTGCCGGCCGCCGAACTGGACGCGGCGGCCCTGGAGTTCGCCCGGCTGCTGACCACCCGCTCACCGCAGACCATCGGCGCCGTCAAGGCCGCCCTGGCCGTCCCGCCGGAGCAGGCCGCCGCCGCCCTCGCGCCCTGGGAGCGCCGCTCCCGCGAGGCGCCCGACGTCCGCGAGGGCCTCGCCGCCTTCCTGGAGCGCCGCCCGCCCCGGTTCTGAGCCCTCCACCGGGGACGGCCGGCCGGATACCGGCCGATACGATCATGCGATCGAATACGACCGATCCGCCGCCGTCCCCCTGGAGCACCACGCGATGACCGCCCCCACGCCCGCGACGCCCTGGGCCCGCCGGATCACCGACGGCCTGGAGCCGAAGAACGTCATCATCGCGATGCTGCTCCTGCTCGGCGGGGCCCGCTACGGCCTGCGGGGCCTCGCCTGGGCGGTGTTCGCCGCCCTCTTCACCGCCGTGATCCCGACCCTGCTGATCGGCTTCGGGATGCGCCGGGGCACCGTGGACGACCGGCACGTCGGCAACCGCCGCCGGCGTCTGACGCTCTTCCCGCTCATCATGGTCTCGGTCGCGACCGGCTTCGCCGGAATGCTCCTGGCGCACGCGCCGCGCGACCTCACCGCCGTGGTGCTGGCGATGTTCGCCTCGCTGGTCCCGATCCTGGTGATCACCGCCTGGTGGAAGGTCTCCGTGCACACCGCCGTGGCGAGCGGCGCGGTGGTCTGCCTGGCCGTCGCGCTCGGGCCGTGGTGGCTGCTGCTCTACCCGCTGGTCGCGGTGATCGGCTGGTCCCGGGTGGTGCTGCGGGACCACACCGCCGCGCAGACGCTCGTCGGCACGGTGGTGGGCGCCCTCTCGGCCGGGCTCACCTTCTGGGCCGCCCGCTGACCCCCGCCCGACTCAGCGGATCGGCAGCCCGGAGACGGTCCGGGCGATGACCAGGCGCTGGATCTCGCTGGTGCCCTCGAAGACCGTGTAGATCGCGCTGTCCCGGTGCATCCGCTCGACGGGGTACTCCCGGGTGAAGCCGTTGCCGCCGAGGATCTGCATCGCCTGCGCGGTGACCCACTTGGCGGTCTCGCCCGCGTAGAGCTTGGACATCGAGCCCTCGGCGGCGGTGAACGGCTGCTTGGTGGCGGCCATCCAGGAGGCCCGCCAGACCAGCAGCCGGGCCGCGTCGATCCGGGTCCTCATGTCGGCCAACTGGAAGGCCACGCCCTGGTTGTCGATGATCGGGCGGCCGAACTGCACCCGGGTCCGCGCGTAGTCGAGCGCCACCTCGTACGCGGCCCGGGCGATCCCGACCGCCTGCGCGCCGACGGCCGGCCGGGAGGCCTCGAAGGTGGCCATCGCCGCGTTCCGCCCGCCCTTGCGGACGCCCTCGCGGGCCCGCGCCAGGCGCTCGTCCAGCTTCTCCTTGCCGCCGAGCAGGCAGTGGCCGGGCACCCGGACGGAGTCCAGCACCACCTCGGCGGTGTGCGAGGCGCGGATGCCGTGCTTCTTGAACTTCTGCCCCTGGCCGAGGCCGGGCGTGCCCGGCGGCACCACGAAGGAGGCCTGCCCGCGCACGCCGAGCGCCGGGTCGACGGTGGCGACGACCACGTGGACGGCGGCGATCCCGCCGTTGGTCGCCCAGGTCTTGGTGCCGTTCAGCACCCACTCGTCGGCGGCCTCGTCGTACGCGGCCCGGGTGCGCAGCGCGGAGACGTCGGAGCCGGCGTCCGGCTCGGAGGAGCAGAACGCGGCCACCTTGACGTCGTCCGGGGTGCCGAACATCTGCGGCGCCCAGGTGCCGATCTGCTCGTCGGTGCCGTTGGCGAGCACCGCGACGGCGGCGAGGGTGGTGCCGACGATGGACAGGCCGATGCCCGCGTCGCCCCAGAACAGCTCCTCCATGGCGATCGGGATGCCCACGCCGGAGGGGTCGAAGTACTGCTGGGCGTAGAAGTCGAGCGAGTAGATCCCGAGCCGGGCGGCCTCCTGGATGATCGGCCAGGGGGTCTCCTCGCGCTCGTCCCACTCGGCGGCGGCGGGCCGGATCACGTCGGCGGCGAAGCCGCGCAGCCAGTCGCGGACGGCGATCTGGTCCGGACCCGGGTCCAGCGAGAAGGTGTTCATGGGTGGGGCCTCCGAAGAAGGGTGCGACCGGGGAAGGGGGCGACCGACCGGGGTGTTACCACCGGTAACATCGTCGGAGTCTGCTACTGCTTGGTAACCGGTGTCAACGCCCGCACGCACAGGAAACGAGGGAACCGCGCATGGACCCAGAGCCCCGCCGGGAACAGTTGCTCAACGCCGCCGACCGGGTCGTCCAACGCGAGGGGCCCGGCGCCAGCATGAACGCGATCGCCGCCGAGGCCGGCATCACCAAGCCGATCCTCTACCGGCACTTCGGTGACCGGAACGGCCTGGTCCGGGCCCTGACCGAGCGCCACACCGGCGGGCTGCTGGCCGCCGTCCGGGCCGCGCTCGCCGAACCGCTGGAACGCCGCGACCGGGTCGAGCACGTACTGGACACCTACCTCGCCGGGATCGAGGCCCGCCCCCAGGTCTACCGGCTGCTCACCCACCCCGAGCCGGGCGACCCGAGCGGCGCCGGCAAGGCGCTCGCCCCGGCGCTCCGGCAGATCGCCGAGGAGATCACCCGGGCCATCGCCGACCAGGTCGACCTCGGCGCCGACCGCGAACTGATCGCCGAGGCCTGGGGCCGGGCGATCACCGGGATGGTGCTGGCGGCCGGGGACTGGTGGCTGGAGTCCCGCCCCTGCTCGCGCACCCGGATGGTCCAGGCGCTCGCCGACCTGCTCTGGGGCCGGCTGGCCGCCGCCGCCGACCTGCCGACCGCCGCCCTGCCCGCCGGCCCGGCGCCGGAGCCCGCCGACTGACCGCCCGGCCGGTTGCCCGGCGGCGGGCGCCCGGCGACCGGCCGGGCCGCGAACGGCCGCCCCGCACCGGCGTCCTGTGGCGGACACGCCCGCCCGGCATCATCGGGCGCCACCCTCGCCCGCCCGGGCACCCCGGTCGCCGTCACCGTCGAACCGCGCCGACCGTCGGCGCCCGGCGGCACGCTCGATGCCGCCGGGCGCCGCTCCCCTCCTACACCAGGCCGCGACGGGCCAGCAGCGGGCCGGTCTCCGGGTCGCGCCCGACCACGGCGCGGAAGGAGTCCAGCGCGTCCCGGCTGTCGCCGCGCGCCAGCAGCTCGCGCCGGAACACCTCGCCGCTCTCCCGCACGCCGCGGCCGTTGCCCTTGAACCACTCCACCGTGTCGGCGTCCAGCACCTCCGACCAGATGTACGCGTAGTAGCCCGCGCTGTACCCGCCGGCGAAGATGTGCCCGAAGTAGGTGGTCCGGTAGCGCGGCGGGATCGCCGCCACCGCCAGCCCCGCCTCGGCCAGCGCCGCCGCCTCGAACTCCTGGGCGTCCGCGACCTCCTGGCCCTCCGGCAGGGTGTGCCAGGCCCAGTCCAGCAGCGCCGCCGCCAGGTACTCCACAGTGCGGAAGCCCTGCCCGAAGGACTCGGCGGCCGCCATCCGCTCGACCAGTTCGGCCGGCAGCGGCTCGCCGGTCTCGTGGTGCCGGGCGTAGTTGGCCAGCACCTCCGGCCACACCATCCACATCTCGTTGACCTGCGAGGGGAACTCCACGAAGTCCCGCGGCACGGCCGTACCCGCGAAGTACGGGTGGCGGATGTCCGAGAACAGCCCGTGCAGCGCGTGCCCGAACTCGTGGAACAGCGTGCGGACCTCGTCCCAGGAGAGCAGCACCGGCTCACCGGGCGCCGGCTTGGCGATGTTCAGGTTGTTGTAGACCACCGGCCGCTGCCCCAGCAGGGCGGACTGGGTGACCAGTTCGTCCATCCAGGCACCGCCGCGCTTGGACGCCCGGGCGTGGAAGTCGCCGAGGAACAGGCCCAGCGCGGAGCCGTCCGCGTCGAACACCTCGAAGACCCGGGTGTCCGCGTGGTAGCCGGCCAGGTCCGGGCGCTCGGTGAAGGTCACCCCGTAGGCGAGGCCGGCGGCGAAGAACACGCCGTCCCGCAGCACCCGCTCCAGCTCGAAGTAGGGGCGCAGCGCCGCCGCGTCCACCTGGTACGAGGCCTGCCGGACCTGCTCCGAGTAGTACGCCCAGTCGTGCGCGGCGATCTCCTCGACGCCGTCGGCGGCGGCGACCTTGGCCAGCTCCTCTGCCTCCCGGCGGGCGTTGGCGACGGCCGGCGGCACCAGCCGGGCGAGCAGCGCGTCCACCGCCTCGACGGTGCCGGCCGTCTCGTCGGCCACCACGTGGGCGGCGTGGGTGTCGTGGCCGAGCAGCCGGGCCCGCTCGGCGCGCAGCGCGGCCATCCGGATCGCCAGCGGGCCGTTGGTGCCGGCGGCGCGGTCGAGCGAGGCGGCGAGCAGCCGCTCGCGCACCGAGCGGTCGGTGAGCGAGGCGAGTTCGGTCTGGTTGGAGAAGTTCTTCAGGCTCAGCACGTACTTGCCCGGGTGTCCGAGCGCCCGGCCGTTCTCGGCGGCGGACGCGATCGCGTCCGCCGAGAGGCCGGCCAGCTGCTCGGCGGAGTCCAGCACCAGCGCCCTGGCCTGCGAGTCGGCGGACACGTTCTGCCGGAACTCCGAGGAGGCGGCGGCCAGTTCGGTGTTGATCGCGCGCAGCCTGGCCTGCTGGTCGGCGCCCAGCCGGGCACCGGCCCGGACGAACGCGGTGTGCCGGCGCTCCAGCAGCCGCAGCGTCTGCGGGTCCAGGTCCAGTTCGGCGCGGCGGGCGTGCAGTTCCTCGATCCGGGCGAACAGCGCGGCGTCCAGGTGGATCGCGTCGCGGTGCGCGGCCAGCCGGGGGCTGATCCCGGCGTCGATCCGGTCGACCTCGGGGGTGGTGTCGGCGGCGGAGTGGTTCTCGAAGACCACGTTGACCCGGTGCAGCAGCCTGCCCGAGCGCTCCAGCGCGACCAGGGTGTTCTCGACCGTCGGCGGCTGCGGATCGGCGGTGATCGCGGCGATCTCGGCGAGCTGCTCGGTCATCCCGCGCTCGAAGGCGGGCAGGTAGTGCTCCGGCCGGATCTCGGCGAACGGCGGCAGTTCGTAGGCCAGGGTGCTGGGCCTGAAGAACGGGTTCTCGGTCATTCCGCCGACCCTACGCGCTGTCATCGGCGCTGCCCACACCCTCTGCCCCGACGCCCGGCGCACCCGACGCGGCACACGCCGGACCGCCGCCCGGACCCGCCGCCGGACGGCGCGGCTCCGGTTGTCGTACCCTCCCGCTACCGTCGTCAGCGGCCGACCGTACGCCCCCGGACGGCCCGCCCGCACGAGAGCCGGTACGACCGCGCCACCGGCACGACGCCCCGACCCGCAGTCCGCACGAGAGGAGGAGCCCCCCATGGCACCCCGGATCGCCCTCGTCCCCGATCCGCACGGCCCCGGCGGCCGGCTCCAGCCGCTCGACGACGCCGGCGCCCCGCTCGGCCCGCCCGAACCCGCGCCCGACCTCGCCGCCGCCGTCGCCGCCCGGGAGGCCGCCGAGCACCCCCGGTGGGTGTGGGCCGCCGCCGACTCCGGGTACGCGCCGCTGCTCCCCCGGCTCCCCGACCGGCTGGCCCGCTGCCACGACCTGCGGCTGGCCGAGGCGCTGCTGCTCGCCCACGAGGGCCGGTTCGGCGCCCCGCGCTCGCTCGGCGCCGGCTGGGCCCGGCTGCGCGGCCTGCCCGTCCCCGCCGACCTGCCCGAGCCCGGCTCCGCCGAGGCCGGCGACGGCCAGGACACCCTGTTCGCCCCCGACCGGCTCCAGCTGCCGCCCGGCACCGACCCGCTGGCCGCCGTGGTCGCCGTGCACGCCGAGCAGCAGCGCCGGCTCGCCTCGATCGCCGACCCGGCCGCCCGCGCCCGGTTCCGGCTGCTCACCGCCGCCGAGTCGGCGGGCGCGCTGGCCGCCGCCGAGATGGCCCACGACGGCCTGCCGTGGAGCACCGACGTCCACGACCGGCTGCTCACCGAGCTGCTCGGCCCGCGCCCCGCCGTGCCCGGCACCCAGCCGCGGCTGCTCGCCGAACTCGCCGTCGAGCTCCAGCGCTCGCTCGGCGGGCGCCCGTTCAACCCCGACTCGCACAGCCAGGTGCTGCGCGCCTTCGCCGACGCCGGCATCCCGCTCACCTCCACCCGCTCCTGGGAGCTGAAGACGATCGACCACCCGGCGGCCCGGCTGCTGGTCCGCTACAAGGAGCTGTCCCGGATCCACGTCGCGCACGGCTGGGCCTGGCAGGACGCCTGGGCGCGCGGCGGCCGGTTCCGCCCCGAGTACGTGGTCGGCGGCGTGGTCTCCGGCCGCTGGGCCAGCCGGGGCGGCGGCGCGCTGCAGATCCCGCGCATCCTGCGCCGCGCCGTGGTCGCCGACCCCGGCTGGCTGCTGGTGGTCGCCGACGCCGCCCAGCTGGAGCCCCGGGTGCTCGCCGCGCTCTCCCAGGACGCCGGACTGGCCCGCACCGCCGCCGGCGGCGACCTGTACGAGGCGCTCGCCGCCACCGCCTTCCACGGCGACCGCGACAAGGCCAAGCTGGGCCTGCTCGGCGCCATGTACGGCCAGACCAGCGGCGACATCGGCCCGCTGCTGGCCACCCTGCGCAGCCGCTACCCGGCCGCGATGGGCTACGTCGAGGCGGCCGCCCGCACCGGCGAGGACGGCGGCGTGGTCGCCTCCCGGCTGGGCCGCCCCTGCCCGCCCGCCTCCGCCGACTTCCTGGACCTCACCGAGGCGCCCGAGACGGCGGGCGACGCCGGCGGCCGCTCGGCCCGTGCCCGCGGCCGCTTCACCCGCAACTTCGTCATCCAGGCCAGCGCCGCCGACTGGGCCCTGGCCCTGCTGGCCGCGCTGCGCCGCCGGCTCGCCGAGCTCCCGGTGGCCACCGCGGCCGACCGCCCGCACCTGGTCTTCTTCCAGCACGACGAGGTGATGGTGCACACCCCGGCCAACCTGGCCGACGAGGTGGCGGCGGCGGTCGACGCGGCGGCCGACGAGGCCCGCCGGCTGGTCTTCGGCGAGACGCCGGTGCGGTTCCCGCTCAGCACCGCCGTGGTGGAGTGCTACGCCGACGCCAAGTGAGCGCTCACAGCTTGCGGAAGCCGCGCGCCTCCTCGGCGGCCGCCACCACCTCGGCCAGCGCGGCCCCGGTCGACGCGGTCACCGCCGCGGCCACCGCCCCCTCCACGAAGGGCGCGTCGACCAGCACCACGCCGGGACGCGGGGCGTCCTCCAGCACGGTCACCGCGGTCAGCACCGAGCTCCCGAGGTCCGGCAGCACCGCGACGCCCGCCCCGCCGTCCGCCTCGGCCACGGCCCGGGCGATCAGCTCGTAGCTGGTCCCGAGCCCGCCCTCCTCGGTCCCGCCGGCCACCACCACCCGCACCTCGTCCGAGGCGAGCTCCACCAGCAGCTCCTTCAACCCGCCGGCCAACGCCGCGCTGTGCGAGACCAGAACGATGCCCACGTGTCCACTCATGTCCCCGACCCTAGGCCGTGTGCTCCGGCCGGGTGAACGGCCTCCCGCGTGTCGGATTCCGTGCCCGGGGGCCCCATCTGGCGTAGCGTCGGGTCAGCACCGTCTGCCGAGGGGAGCGCGTACGCCGTGAAGAAGCTCATCAACGCCGCGGAGACCGTCCTGGAGGACGCGCTGGCCGGCGTGGCCGCCGCGCATCCGGAGCTGGCGGTGGACATCGCCAACCGGGTGATCACCCGGGCCGTGCGGCCGGCGGCCCCCAAGGTGGCGCTGGTCTCCGGCGGCGGGTCCGGGCACGAACCGCTGCACGGCGGTTTCGTGGGGCCGGGCATGCTGGACGCGGCCTGCCCCGGAGAGGTGTTCACCTCCCCCGTCCCGGACCAGATGCTCGCCGCCGCCAAGGCCGTGGACACCGGCGCCGGCGTGGTGTTCGTCGTCAAGAACTACACCGGCGACGTGATGAACTTCGAGCTCGCCGCGGAGCTGGCCGCCGAGGAGGGCGTCGAGGTCCGCACGGTGCTGGTCAACGACGACGTCGCGGTGGAGGACTCGACCTGGACGGCGGGGCGGCGCGGCACCGGCGCGACGGTGCCGGTGGAGAAGATCGCGGGCGCGCTGGCCGAACGCGGCGCGCCGCTGGACGAGGTGGCCGCCCTCGGCGAGCGGGTCAACGCGGCCTCCCGCTCGTTCGCGATCGCGCTGAGCGCGGCGACCGTCCCGGCGGCGGGCAAGCCCGGCTTCGAGCTGGCCGAGGACGAGATCGAGGTGGGCGTCGGCATCCACGGCGAGCCCGGCCGGCGCCGGGAGCGGCTGCGCCCGGCCCGCGAGCTGGTCGCCGAGGTCGTGGAGACGGTCCTCGCCGACCACCACCTGACCGCGGGCGACGAGGTGATCGCCCTGGTCAACGGCCTGGGCGCGACCCCGCTGATGGAGTTGTACATCGTCTTCGGCGAGGTCTCGGCCCGGCTGGCCGGGCACGGCATCACGGTGGCCCGCAGCCTGGTCGGCAACTATGTGACCAGCCTGGACATGGCCGGCTTCTCGCTCACCCTCACCAAGGCCGACGGCCAGCTCCTGGAGCTGTGGGACGCCCCGGTGGACACCCCCGCCCTCAAGCGCGCCTGACCCACGGAAGAGGAGCACCCGCCATGGACGTCGACACCCGCCTCGCCGAGGCCTGGGTCCGCGCGCTGGCCGCCGCGGTGGAGAAGGAGCACGGGCGGCTCACCGATCTGGACTCCGCGATCGGCGACGGCGACCACGGCAGCAACCTGCGGCGCGGCTTCGCAGCCGTGCTGGCCGCCCTGGACGCGCCGGACGCCCCGGCCCCCGCCGGACCGGGCGCGCTGCTGACCAGGACCGGCACCACGCTGATCTCCAAGGTCGGCGGCGCCTCCGGCCCGCTCTACGGCAAGGCGTTCCGGGCGATCGGCGCCGCGCTGCCGCAGCCCGGCGAGGCCCCGGCGGACGCGGCCGGGCTCGGCGAGGCGCTGGCGGCCGGCCTGCGGGCGGTGCGGGAGCTCGGCAAGGCCGAACCGGGCGACAAGACCATCGTCGACGCCTGGACGCCCGCGCTGGACGCCTACCGCGCGGCGGTGGCCGTCGGCGCCGGCCTGCCGGAGGCCGCCGCGGCCGCGGCCGAGGGCGCCGAACGGGGCGCCCTGGACACCGTGCCGCTCCAGGCCCGCAAGGGCCGCGCCTCCTATCTGGGCCCCCGCAGCATCGGCCACCAGGACCCGGGCGCCACCTCCACCGCCCTGCTCTTCCGCGCCCTGGCGGACGTGGCCGGCGGCTGACCGCCCGGGCGGCCCGGGGCGGCCCCTACGCCGGCCGGGCGGCGTCCGTGCGGGTGATCAGCAGCAGCAGCGCGTCGTCCCGCAGCTCGCCGCCGGTGTGGGCCAGCAGGTCGGCGTAGACCCGCCCGACCGCCGCCTCCAGCTCCGCCGCCGAGCGGGCCGCGCCGCGCACCAGCGGGCCGACCCGCTCCGCGAGCGGGTAGAACACGCCGCTGCTCCGGTGCTTGGCCTCGACCACGCCGTCGGTGCACAGCACCAGCACGTCGTCCGTCCCGAACGGCTGGTCCCAGGTGCTCGGTTCGCCGGCGGCCAGCCGGCCGAGGCCGAGCGGCACCCACGGGTCGGGCGCGTCCAGGACGTGCGCCCGGCCCTCCTGATCCACCCTGATCGGCGGGACGTGCCCGTACTGGAGCAGCTGGACCACGCCGGGCCGGCGGAACTCCGCGAACAGCGCGGTGGTGAACTCGCCGTCCGGCACGTGCCGCTCGACGCTGGCCTCGATCCGGGCCGCCACCCCGCGCAGCCCGGCCTCGTCGTACGCTGCCTCCCGGAAGGCGCCGAGCACCACGGCGGCCGTCTGCACCGCGCCGAGCCCCTTGCCGCGCACGTCGCCGACCGCGACCCGGGTGCCGTACGGCGTCTCCAGGACGGAGTAGAGGTCCCCGCCGATCCTCGACGCGTCGGCGGCGGAGACGTACCGCACGGCGAGGTGCAGCGGCCCGACGACCGGCCCCGGCAGCCGCAGCAGCGCGCGCTGCGCGGCCTCCGCGACGGAGCTGACCGCGGCGAAGGCGGCGGCCCGGCGCATGCGGATCCTGGCCACCCAGGCGGAGAAGACGGTGAGCACCAGGTAGCTGACCATCGCGCCCCACAGGAAGCGGACGTCGTTGAGGTTGTCGACCTCGTCGTAGTGGCTGAGGCCGAAGACCGCGAGCAGGCCGACCGAGGAGACGCCGAGCAGTTCGAGCGGCCGCAGGGTGAGGGCGGCGATGCTGGGGACGACGGTCATCAGCGGCGCGAGGTAGCGGTCCTGGCCGGAGTACAGGTCGGCGATCCCGACCAGCACGATCGCGATCAGCGCGGGGACGGCCCGGCGCCAGAAGGGGATGTCGAGCAGGTCGACGGCGAGCAGCGCGTCGCGCCGCCTGGCCGGTGGCTGCCCGGCGCCGGTAGGGACGGACGGCGACTGGGCACGGCGGATCGGTGACACATATCGAACATAACGGACGATCAGTACGATCACCCGCGCACCCCCGGCCCCTGCGCTCCCGCCCGCACCCTCCGGAGTCCCGCCCGGCACCGAATCCGCCCATGTCACGGCGCGGATTCCAGCGCAGCGTGTCAGGACGCCTACGCTCTGCTCTCGGAGCGCGCACCGGCGGCGCCCGGGCCGCCCCCGGAGACACCGCCCGCAATGCGATCCACACCACACAATCCGTACCCCTACGGAATACCCCTTAGGGGTATGGTGTGGTTATCAGCCGGGCCCGGGCGTACGCTCGCGGCCGTACCGACCTTTCGGAGGCCCCCGATGTCCAGCACCATCACCTACACCGTCACCGGCATGAGCTGCGGACACTGCGAGAGCTCGGTCAGCAAGGAGCTCTCCGCGCTCGCCGGGGTGACCGAGGTGTCCGCCGACGCCAAGGCCGGTACGGTCACCGTCTCCGCGGCGGCCCCGCTGGACGAGGAGCAGGTCCGCGCCGCCGTCGACGAGGCCGGCTACGAGCTGGTCGGCCGCGCCGCCTGAGAGCCCCCGCCGCGCGGCGGGGGCCCGGCGAACCCCGCCCCCGCCGTGCCCCTCCCCTAGGAGCTGATCAGCACATGAGCACCTCCACTCCGGGCTCCGCCTCCCCGGACACGGCGACCGCCATAGCCGGCCAGGAGGACCCGACCGCGGTCCGCGAGCACGTCGAACTCCTGATCGGCGGCATGACCTGCGCCGCCTGTGCCGCCCGGATCGAGAAGAAGCTCAACCGGATGGCCGGCGTCGAGGCCACCGTCAACTACGCCACCGAGAAGGCCAGGGTCCGGTTCGCGCCGGACGTCACCGTGGCCGACCTGATCGCCACCGTGGAGAACACCGGCTACACCGCCGAACTCCCCCCGCCACCGGTCCCCGACACCCCGGCCGAGGCCCCCGGCGCCGACGCGGCCGCCCGCCCGCCGGCCGCCGACCCGCTGCTCGACCGGCTGCTGATCAGCGCCGTGCTCAGCCTGCCGGTGGTCCTCTGGTCGATGGTCCCCAGCCTCCAGTTCACCAACTGGCAGTGGCTGGCCTTCGCCCTCACCGGCCCCGTCGTGGTCTACGGCGGCCTGCCCTTCCACCGCGCCGCCTGGACCAACCTCAAGCACGGCGCGGCGACCATGGACACCCTGGTCTCGCTCGGCACCCTGGCCGCCTTCGGCTGGTCCTTCTGGGCCCTGTTCTGGGGCGACGCCGGCATGCCCGGCATGCGGCACGAGTTCTCGTTCTCGGTCGGCGACACCGAGGCCTCCTCGATGCTCTACCTGGAGACGGCCGCCGCGGTCACCGTGCTGATCCTGCTGGGCCGCTACCTGGAGGCCCGCTCCAGGCGCCGCGCCGGGGCCGCCCTGCACGCCCTGCTGGACCTCGGCGCCAAGGACGTGGCCGTGCTCCAGGACGGCCGCGAGGTCCGGCTGCCCGTCGAGCGGCTCACCGTCGGCACGCGGTTCGTGGTCCGGCCCGGCGAGAAGATCGCCACCGACGGTGTGGTGGTCGAGGGCGCCTCCGCCGTCGACGCCTCGATGCTCACCGGCGAGTCCGTGCCCGTCGAGGTCGCCGTCGGCGACACCGTCACCGGCGCCACCGTCAACGCTGGCGGCCGGCTGGTGGTCGAGGCCACCCGGGTCGGCGCCGACACCCGGCTCGCCCGGATGGCCGCGCTCGTCGACGAGGCGCAGAACGGCAAGGCCGCCGCCCAGCGGCTCGCCGACCGCATCTCCGCGGTCTTCGTGCCCGTGGTGATCCTCATCGCGCTCGCCACCCTGGTCGGACGGCTGCTGGCCACCGAGAGCGCGACCGAGGCGTTCACCGCCGCCGTCGCCGTGCTGATCATCGCCTGCCCGTGCGCCCTCGGCCTGGCCACCCCGACCGCCCTGATGGTCGGCACCGGCCGCGGCGCCCAGCTCGGCATCCTGATCAAGGGCCCCGAGGTGCTGGAGAACACCCGCCGGGTGGACACCGTGGTCCTGGACAAGACCGGCACCGTCACCACCGGCAGCATGGCACTGCACGGCGTGCGCACCGCCGAGGGCGTCTCCGAGGAGGAGGCGCTGCGGCTGGCCGGCGCCGTCGAGCACGCCTCCGAGCACCCGATCGCCGCCGCCATCGCCGCAGCCGCCGCCGAACGGCTCGGCGCCCTGCCCGCCGTCGAGGGCTTCGAGAACGTCCCCGGCCTGGGCGTCCAGGGCGTCGTCGAGGGCCGCACGGTGGTCGCCGGACGCGAGTCCCTGCTCACCGCGCGCGGCCTGCCGCTGCCCGCCGCGCTGGCCGCCGCCAGACGCGCCGCCGAGGCCGCCGGGCGGACCACCGTCGTGGTCGGCTGGGACGGCCAGGCGCGGGCCGTCCTGGAGGTCGCCGACGCGGTCAAGCCGACCAGCGCCGAGGCCGTCGCCCAACTGCGCGCCCTGGGGCTCACCCCGGTGCTGCTCACCGGCGACAACCGGGCGGTCGCCGAGGCCGTCGCCGCCGAGGTCGGCATCGACCCCGAGCACGTCTACGCCGAGGTGCTGCCCGAGGACAAGGTCGCCGCCGTCGAGACCCTCCAGGCCGAGGGCAGGGTCGTCGCGATGGTCGGCGACGGCGTCAACGACGCCGCCGCGCTCGCCCAGGCCGACCTCGGCCTGGCCATGGGCACCGGCACCGACGCCGCCATCGAGGCGGGCGACCTGACGCTGGTCCGCGGCGACCTGCGCTCGGCCGCCGACGCCATCCGGCTCTCCCGCAAGACCCTCGGCACCATCAAGGGCAACCTGTTCTGGGCCTTCGGCTACAACGTGGCGGCGATCCCGCTGGCCGCCACCGGGCTGCTCAACCCGATGATCGCCGGCGCCACGATGGCCTTCTCCTCGGTGTTCGTGCTCACCAACAGCCTCCGGCTGCGGCGCTTCCAGCCCGCCTGACCACAGGGCGGCCGGGAGGCCCGGGAAGGCCCGGAGAACGTCGCAGGGCCCGTACCGCGTGCGCGGTACGGGCCCTGAGCGGGCCGGGCGGCTCAGGGGCTCAGCGCCCCAGCAGCTCGCCGCCGTTGCAGTGCAGGATCTCCCCGGTGATGAACCCGGCCTCCGGCGAGGCCAGGAACTGGACCGCCGCCGCCACCTCGCCGGTCTCCCCGATCCGCCCGAGCAGCGTCCGGGCCGACCGCCGGGAGACCTCGGCCTCGTCCAGCCGCGGGCCGAAGAACTCGGTGCCGGCCACCGTCCCCGGCGCCACGATGTTGGCGGTGATGCCCGAGGTGCCGAGCTGGGCGGCGAGGAAGTGGTTCCAGGCGTGCAGCGAGGCCTTCGCCGCCCCGAAGGAGCCGGCCCCGCGCAGGGCGGCGATCGAGCTGATGGTGACCACCCGGCCGGAGCCCGGGGTGAGCCGGTCGCGGATCGACTCGGTGAGCAGCACCACGGTCAGCACATTGCGCTCGAAGTCCCCGCGCCAGCGGGCCAGCAGGGCGTGCGGCCCGGCGCCGATCACGGTCTCCCGGCTGCCCGCGTTGTTCACCAGCACGTCGATCCGCTGCGGGAGCTCCGCCAGCGCGGCCTCCACCGCGTCCGGGTCGGCGAGGTCGCAGACCAGCGGGGTCACGTTCGGTCCGAGCGCCGTGGCGGCGTCCTCCAGCACCGCCCGCCGCCGGCCGACGATCACGACCTGTTCGCCCGCCTCGGCGAACCGCCGCGCCACCTCGTACCCGATCCCCGTGCCACCGCCGGTGACAACCACGTTCCTGGTCATCTGCGCACTCCCTCCCCCGCTCCGCCGCCACGCTGCAAGGTGCGGGACGGTCCGTACCGGAATGCCACGATTCCTATCACGCTCGGTTGCCGTAACAGCGGGGAGGGTGACGTCGCGGCCGCTGGAAGGTGTGGTATGGGGGCGGCACCGCACGCACACGGAGCGTGGCGAGAGGCAGCTCACACCCCCCCGGCGTAACTTCTCACACGCTGATACGTCTTAGGTTGGTAGTGCGGCAGTTTTTCCGGTGGGCTGAGACGCGGCGAACGGCACAGCGTCGACGCACGACCACCGCTGCCGCCGACGGGGCTCCGGCGGGCCCCGGGTCGGTCGCCGACGGTTGGCGGCCTTCGCGCACGACGCCGGGGTGTGGCCGGGCCAGGGACGCTTTGAGCGGCCGTCCCGGGACGCGAGCCGCCCCCGGAGTCGTGCGCCGGACATGGGGGCGGGCGAACACGAGGGCCCGGCCGCAGGGGTGCGGCCGGGCCCTCGTGGCACGGTGTCAGGGCGTGCGGACGACGTCAGTGCGGGTGCACGGCGTCAGCGGGCGCCGATCTCCACGTAGTCGCGGATCGCGGTGCCGGTGTAGATCTGGCGCGGACGGCCGATCCGGCTGGTCGGGTCGTTGATCATCTCGTGCCAGTGGGCGATCCAGCCCGGCAGCCGGCCGAGGGCGAACAGCACGGTGAACATGCTGGTCGGGAAGCCCATGGCGCGGTAGATCAGACCGGTGTAGAAGTCCACGTTCGGGTAGAGCTTGCGCGAGACGAAGAAGTCGTCCTTGAGCGCGTGCTCCTCCAGCTTGAGCGCGATCTCCAGCAGCTCGTCGGACTTGCCGAGCTGGCCGAGCACCTCGTGCGCGAGCAGCTTGACCTGGGCGGCGCGCGGGTCGAACGCCTTGTAGACCCGGTGGCCGAAGCCCATCAGCTTGACGCCGGCTTCCTTGTTCTTCACCTTCGTGATGAAGGCGTCGACGTCGCCGCCGTCCTTCTGGATGCTCTCCAGCATCTCCAGCACGGCCTGGTTGGCACCGCCGTGCAGCGGGCCCCACAGCGCCGAGATGCCGGCCGAGATCGAGGCGAACAGGTTGGCGTGGCTGGAGCCGACCAGGCGCACGGTGGAGGTCGAGCAGTTCTGCTCGTGGTCCGCGTGCAGGATCAGCAGCTTGTCGAGCGCGTTGACGACGACCGGGTTGAGCTCGTAGTCCTCGGCCGGGACCGCGAAGGTCATCCGGAGCAGGTTCTCGACGTAGCTCAGGTCGTTGCGCGGGTAGACGAAGGGCTGGCCCATCGCCTTCTTGTACGCGTACGCCGCGATGGTCGGGAGCTTCGCCAGCAGGCGGACCGTCGACAGGTGGCGCTGGGCCGCGTCGAACGGGTTGTGGCTCTCCGGGTAGAACGTCGACAGCGCGCCGACCACCGAGGACAGCATCGCCATCGGGTGCGCGTCCCGCGGGAAGCCCTGGAAGAAGCGCTTGACGTCCTCGTGCAGCAGGGTGTGCTGGGTGATCTCGCGGTTGAACTGCGCGAGCTGCCCGGCGTCCGGCAGCTCGCCGTTGATCAGCAGGTACGCGGTCTCGATGAAGTCACCCTTGGCGGCGAGCTGCTCGATCGGGTAACCGCGGTACCGCAGGATGCCGTTGTCACCGTCCACGAAGGTGATCGCGGACTTGTAGGCGGCGGTGTTGCCGAAGCCGTTGTCCAGGGTGACCAGGCCGGTCTGCGGGAGCAGCTTCGAGATGTCGAAGCCGGCGTTGCCCGCAGTGCTCTCGACGACGGGGTATTCGTACTCGCCGTCCTGGTACCGCAGTACTACCGAGTTGTCGCTCACGTCTTCCTCACCGACGAAATGAATCCTCTTCCAAGGTGCCCTGACTGTCTCTACCATCCCCCATCCGGCGGACAGCCGCGCACCCGGGGTGACCCGAAAGGGCCCGCCCCTACAAAACCTCCCGCCGCAGCCGGTACGAACCGGACAAGATCGGCACCCCACCAGGCTCTGTCGTAAATCTCTTCACGTCAAGAGAACAATAGAGGCAACCATCCCTTGGAGAATCATCCAGACGCAAGCCGGTGGTCCAGTGCGGCATGCCTCCGACCTGCGCTGACGCTGCGGACCGCCTGCCCGATCGCCCTGCGTGACCCCACCAGCACGACGAGTTTTCGGGCCCTGGTCACCGCGGTGTAGAGCAGATTTCGTTGGAGCATCGTCCACGCGGACGTGGTGACCGGAATCACCACCACGGGGTACTCGCTCCCCTGCGACCGATGGATCGTCACCGCGTAGGCGTGCGCCAACTCGTCCAGCTCGTCGAAGTCGTAGGGCACCTCCTCGTCCTCGTCCGTGAGCACCGTCAGACGCTGGTCGTCCACGCTCAGGGACGTCACCACTCCCACTGTGCCGTTGAAGACCCCGTTCCGCCCCTTGTCGTAGTTGTTGCGGATCTGGGTGACCTTGTCGCCCACCCGGAACGTCCGCCCGCCGAACCGCCGCTCCGCCAGCCCCTCCCGGGCCGGCGTCACCGCCGCCTGCAACAGCGTGTTGAGATTGCCCGCGCCGGCCGGGCCCCGGTGCATCGGCGCCAGCACCTGGACGTCCCGCCGGGCGTCGTAGCCGAAGCGCTGCGGGATCCGCCGCGCCACCACGTCCACCGTCAGCCCCGCCGCGAGCTCCGCGTCGTCCTCCGCGAACAGGAAGAAGTCCGGCAGGCCCTCGGTCAGCGGCGGCAGCCCCTCGTTGATCCGGTGCGCGTTGGTCACCACCCCCGACTCCTGGGCCTGCCGGAAGATCCTGGTCAGCCGCACCGAGGGAATCGGCCCGCCCTCGGCCAGCAGGTCCCGCAGCACCTCCCCCGCCCCCACCGAGGGCAGCTGGTCCACGTCCCCCACGAACAGCAGGTGCGCCCCCGGCGCCACCGCCTTGACCAGTTTGTTCGCCAGGATCAGGTCCAGCATCGACGCCTCGTCGACCACCACCAGGTCCGCGTCCAGCGGCCGGTCCCGGTCGTACGCGGCGTCCCCGCCCGGCCGCAGCTCCAGCAGCCGGTGCACCGTCGAGGCCTCCACCCCGGTCAGCTCCGCCAGCCGCTTCGCCGCCCGCCCGGTCGGCGCCGCCAGCACCACCTTGGCCCGCTTCGCCAGCGCCAGCGTCACGATCGACTTCACCGTGAACGACTTGCCGCAGCCCGGCCCGCCGGTCAGCACCGCGACCTTCTCGGTCAGCGCCAGCCGCACCGACTGCTCCTGCTCCGGCGCCAGCTCCGCCCCGGTCTGCCGGGCCAGCCAGCCCAGCGCCGCCGGCCAGTCCACGTCCGCGAACCACGGCATCCGGTCGCCGTCCGCCCGCAGCAGCCGCAGCAGTTGGTTGGCCAGCGAGATCTCCGCCCGGTGGAACGGCACCAGGTACACCGCCGTGATCGGCTCGCCGCCCTCCCCCGGCACCTGCTCGCGCACCACGCCCTCGGCGGCCACCAGCTCCGCCAGGCAGTCGATCACCAGCCCCACGTCCACCTGGAGCAGCTTCACGCCGTCCGCGATCAGCCGCTCCTCGGGCAGGTAGCAGTGCCCCTGGTCGCTGCTCTGCGACAGCGCGTACTGCAGGCCGGCCTTGACCCGCTCCGGGCTGTCGTGCGGAATCCCCACGGCCTGGGCGATCCGGTCCGCGGTGAGGAAACCGATGCCCCAGACGTCCGCCGCCAGCCGGTACGGCTCGTTCTTCACCACCCCGATCGAGCCGTCCTCGTACTGCTTGTAGATCCGCACAGCCAGCGAGGTCGAGACCCCGACGCCTTGCAGGAAGACCATCACCTCCTTGATGGCCTTCTGCTCCTCCCAGGCGGCCGCGATCTTCTTCGTCCGCTTCGGCCCGAGCCCCGGCACCTCGATCAGCCGGCCCGGCTCGTTCTCGATCACCTCCAGGGTGTCCACCCCGAAGCGCTCCACGATCCGCTCCGCGAACCGCGGCCCGATCCCCTTGATCAGCCCCGACCCCAGGTAGCGCTGGATGCCCTGCACGGTGGCCGGCAGCACCGTCGTGTAGTTCTCCACCACGAACTGCCGCCCGTACTGCGGATGCGACCCCCACCGCCCGTGCAGCCGCAGCGACTCCCCAGGCTGCGCGCCGAGCAGCGCGCCCACCACCGTCAGCAGGTCGTTGGCGCCGCGCCCGGTGTCGACCCGGGCCACCGTGTAGCCGGTCTCCTCGTTGGCGTAGGTGATCCGCTCCAGCACACCCTCGACCTGGGCGAGCTGACGCGGCACCGCGGCCGCCGGGCCGGTGCCACCGCCGGCGGCGGTCCGCGCCCCTGTCTGACTGGCCACCGGGGCCCCCTTCACCGTGCGGGACGACTTCCGCTACGCACCGTACCGTCCGGGTGCGACACCGGGGGCCCGGGTGCCACGCTGGAAGGACGAGGGAGGGCCGGCAACGCCGACGAAGGGCAGCAGACCATACTCACCACCGCCTACCGTCCCGGCTCCCCCGACTGGCTCGACCTCACCAGTCCCGACACCGGGGCCTCGGTCTCCTTCTACACCGAGGTGTTCGGCTGGACCTACACCTCCGCCGGTCCCGAGGCCGGCGGCTACGGCTTCTTCCGCCAGGACGGCCGGACGGTCGCCGCCCTCGGCCCGTTCACCGAGGCGCACGCCCGCCCCGCCTGGACCGTCTACTTCTGCACCCTCGACGCCGACCGCACCACGGACCTGGTCCGCGAGGCCGGCGGCCGGGTCCGCTTCGCCCCGTTCAACGTCTTCACCAGCGGCCGGATGGCCGGCTACACCGACCCCGCCGGCGCCGACTTCGCGGTCTGGCAACCGCACGACGTCCGCGGCCTGGACACCGTCACCGAGCCCGGCAGCCTCTGCTGGGCGGAGTGCCACAGCGTCGACGCCGAGGCGGCCAAGGCCTTCTACCGCACCGTCTTCGCCTGGCAGGAACAGGACGTCCCGGTCGGAGAGGTCCTGTACACCGTCCTCACCCCGCCCGGCGGCGGCACGGCGGACGCCCACGGCGGCATCATGCAGCTCGACCCGTCGCAGACCGCCGCCGGCACCTCCTCGCACTGGCTCCCCTACTTCGAGGTCCGCGACCTCGACGCCCGCCTGGCCACCGCGGAACGCCTGGGCGCCACCGTCCGGACACCCGCGACGGACGTCCACGGCGTCGGCCGCCTGGCCCGGCTCACCGACCCGCAGGGGGCGGCCTTCGCCGTCATCACCAGCCCTCCGCCGGGCACATGACGCCAGGTCACCCCGGGAGGGCCGCCAAGGGCCGCCCAGGGGCCGCCTAGGGTATGACCATGAACGATCTGACCATCCGCCGGGCGACCGGCGACGACCTGCCGGCCATCGTCGCCATGCTCGCCGACGACCCGCTGGGCGCGACCCGCGAGAGCCCCGACGACCTCACCCCCTACCGGGCCGCCTTCGCGCGCATCGACGCCGACCCGCACCAGCACCTCGTGGTCGCCGAACGCGCCGGCCGGACGATCGGCACCCTGCAACTCACCGTCGTCCCCGGCCTCTCCCGGAAGGGCTCGACCCGCACGATCATCGAGGCCGTCCGCATCCACGCCGACGAACGCGGCACCGGTCTGGGCACCGACCTGATCCAGTGGGCGGTCGACCGCTCCCGCGCACTGGACGCCGAGTTGGTCCAGCTCACCTCCGACGTCACCCGCACCGACGCGCACCGCTTCTACGAGCGCCTCGGCTTCGTCCCCTCCCACGTCGGCTTCAAGCTCGCGCTCTGAGCCCTGGAAATGCGAAAAGCCCCTGCCGGTATCCCCGGCAGGGGCTTCTCAGAAGAATTGTTCGGCGGCGTCCTACTCTCCCACAGGGTCCCCCCTGCAG